>JBBRXK010000009.1:0-16037 GCA_038248465.1 Patescibacteria group bacterium
AGCAGCTATATTTGGTCAATATCAACTACTAGCTCTGCCCTACCGACTGCTTGGTACAACAAAGATTGGCTGTACCGCAAGAAAATTACAGTCAATAGTTCGCAGGTAATTGCCTCGGCCAGTGGCTATCCGCTACTAGCTACCACCACCGATGCCAATCTGGCTCAAGGTGCGCGCGCCGATGCTTATGATATCGTCTTTACCGATTCCAGTGGCACATCGACTCTTTTGTACGAGAGAGAATACTATAATCCAACAACTGGACAACTAGTTGCTTGGGTCAAGACCGATATATCATCTACTACCAATACTGACCTGTATATGTATTATGGAAATTCTGTCGCCAACACAGATATGGCCACCACCACTGGCGTTTGGGATGACAATTTTAAAGCGGTTCTCCACTTGTCAGAAAACGTAGTAGATGAATCTAGCGCTGTGGGCGCTCACCGTGATTCAACTAAGCATGGAAATAGCGGAGATCAATTTGGCAACAACGAAAAAATAGCTAGGTATTATCAAGGACAAGAATTTGACGGCAATGATTATATTAGTGTAGCCGACAACAATGCTTTGGATTTCACAAATAGTCTAACACTCAGTGCTTGGTATTATGCCAACGCTGGTTCGGGTTGGAAATATAGTCGAAATATTACCCTGTCTACCACAACACCAGAAAACAATTTTCAAGTGGAGCTTTATTTGACGCCGAGCAATTTTGATTATAGTAAAGTAGCTTCGGGCGGTAATGATTTGCGATTCTACAGCACCAGTAATGTGGAGATGTCCTATTATATTTCCAATTGGAATAATGTCGCTACCTCGACTGTGATAGTTAAAGTTCCAAATGCTGGTACTAGTAATATAGTAATGCGTTATGGTAATCAGGCAGCAGCAGCTGCGAGCAATGGAAGCGCTACTTATGATTTTTATGATAATCATAGCGCTACCAGCTCTCTCTATGATATTGGTTTAGGAGTTTCAGTAAATAGCAACAAGTTGCGTATCGTGGGGCCAGGGGCACGAGCGTGGGGAGCATATTATTATGTCAGCAAGGCAGAATATCCTCGAAACTTTATCGCGGAGGCGGACATAATGGGGGTTGGTACACGCGGAGATTATATGTTTGGTGTCTTTGATACGGGAACAGCTTATTCTTATACTGATATGGTTTATGCCTTGTTTGGATACAACGGTTTCACTCGCTTTAGTGTATATGAAGACGGCGCTGATCGTGGTTCAGTAGGTCCAACGTTTAATGCTGACCAGCTTTATCGTGCGCGTATCGAGGTAAGAGGCACAGGTGCTTACTATTATCTTGATGATACTTTGATTTACACATCCAATTATTCCAGTGAAAATAACTTGCGTATCGGTTATACGGTGGCTGCGCAGACTCAGGATTTTGATAATTTACGTTTGCGTAAATTTTCCACCACTAAACCAGTTGCGACAATTGGTAGTGAAAATGCGGCGGGTGTAAACAAGGCTGGAGCCTATTCGGTAGCGATCAGTACTTCGACCGCTTTTGCCACTATCAACAACACCACCGCCACTGCAGCCGTAAGTGCTGGTTGGAATTTACTGACCATGTCTTATGATCGCACAGCCCCTTCCAATCAATTGAAACTTTTTGTTAATGGTGCTTTGGCAACGAGCACAAATCTATCCGCGCTTATCAACACAAACAGCAGTAACTTAAATATTGGCGATATTCTCGACGGCACAATGGACGAAGTTCAAGTATCGAGCGTGGCCAGAAGTGACAATTGGATTCTTACCCAACATCGCAATTTGAGAGACGTAAATAGTTTTATGACCATTGGTAGCGAGGAAAAGGTTGCCTCTTATTATGAAACAGCCCTAGTTGTAAGTGTTCCCGACGCCACCGCTGGTTACAAGTGGCAAGCCATGGCTTGCGATCCAGACGGGGATTGTACAAGTTGGTCGAAGTTCAATCTGACTACACCAAACTTCAAAGTTGATACCACAGCACCAAGCGCACCCGGACAATTAACGCAATCTTCGAAAACCTCTAATACGGTAACTCTTAATTTTGGTTCTGCTTCGGCCGAGACTAACTTTAGTTATTATAAGATTTATTACAGTACCAGTACGCCTGTTAAAGTCAGCGACTATGAACAGGTAGATGCGAATCTAAATAGCCAAACTTACAACGGTCATACCGATACCACAATTAACAATTTACTGTCCAACACTACTTATTATTTCAACATCTGGGCTTACGATGTTGTTGGCCTGAGCGCTAGTTCAACAGTCACCAGTGTAACAACCAGCCAACCCCAGTCTAGTCCCGGTGCCGTATTTTATACCAAAGGTACAAGCACTTTGTATTACAGAGTTTGGAGTGGAACAAGTTGGGGCCCAGAAAAAACCGGTCCTACTCTTGGCACGCAGGCCGGGGACAATATTCGTCATGTGCGCGCTATTGCCGCCGACAACGCTAGTCGCATCGCCATCCTTGCGAGAACCTATAATTCAACGAACACTACCCAGCAGTGGTGGGGAACTGTTTATAGATTTGCAGCCAATGATTTTGTTAATACGTCGCAACTAGGGACAACTTATGCGTCGCTCGCATATGGACAAGATTTATCCGCTTGTATTGCGCCATTGTCGGGTAAC
This sequence comes from Patescibacteria group bacterium, assembly GCA_038248465.1. Classification (GTDB taxonomy): domain Bacteria; phylum Patescibacteriota; class Patescibacteriia; order Patescibacteriales; family UBA12075; genus JBBRXK01. The sequence continues at coordinate 2,647 of JBBRXK010000009.1, forward strand.
GAATTTATAGCCATTACGGCCAACAACGGCGCCAATGGAAGTTTGGCGTATTCTTGGAATGCTAGTAGTGGATGGACGGCAAAAGGATCTGGTCCAGATCCATCTGCTGTTTTACGTAGTTGCAAATTGGTCCGCCGACCAGGCACAGACAATTACATGCTCAATACTTATGACAGCGCCACCAATGTTGGTACCGCCTATTATTATGGTGGATCAACCTACAATAATAATTGGCTACTCATGACCAAGGTTTCTCTAAGCGAAGAAAACGCCAATATTTTTGTGGGAGACAGCTTCTTTGATTTAAACAACAATACCCGTGGGGCGATAAACTATTCAAATAGCACCACCAACGACTATGCCACGGCACAAAAATTTGTCGCGGGTAATAATTCATTTAGTCTTGGTAGTGCTTCGAGCAGTCCGCAGACTATTACAAGTTGGAGCAATGATTTTATTACAGGTAGATTTATGACTCACAGTAGTTTGAACGGACTAGCTTATTTTATCGGCAATGACATTGCTAATCAAATAAATATTTACAAAGTCGATGTCACGGGAGATGAACCAGCCTGGACTTTGTCTGGCAGTGGAAAAAATATCAGCAATTCCTTGCTTTATGGCTACGCTAATTATTCCAACCTGCCCTTTACTGGTTCATTCTATAAGGCCAACAAAGCCATAGTTGTCTGGAACAACAACGCCTCTTCTAAACCTTATTACAATATAATAAATGCTAACACTGATTTTGTGGGAGCAACCACGACCATTACAGACGCATCAAATGCCATCTACACTCGCGTCGAGTCGTATAAAGATCCAAACGAGGAAGAACTTCTACTTTTGTATCAGAATAGAAATAATGAATTTAAAACGGTTTTCTGGAGTGGTGCTAGTGAACAGTTCTATAGTTCGGCTTCGACGCAGGGCTGGACACACATCGCCACTTCCACCGCGCTGATTGATTATGATGATGAAGCTTCTAGCTTTTCGTTTGCCAGTTTCAATCAGCCGCCAGAATTGCCGACTTCACTTAATCAGCTTAAAACTGATGCCTCTACCACCATCCCCAATCTAGGCTGGACAAATGAAAGTGTAATGAAGTTCCGTGCATCTGCCAAGGACCCCGATACCCAGGAAAGCCTAAGCTTGTATTTGAATCTGGTCATGAATAACGATACCCTGGCTACTTCAACAAGTGGTCTAGTTAGCGCTTGTGCCACCACTACCGTTTTTAACAGTTGTGCGAGCAAGATTTGGCTTATGGCTTCCAGTACTTTGGGCGACTATAGCGCTGTTCCCTTTACTCCAACCACGGCGATTGGCGTGGTATCTTCTAGCATCGGTTACAAATGGCAGATACTCTCTTGCGATGATGACGGTGAATGTTCAGCTTGGAGTAAATTTAATACTACTGCCCCTAATTTTTATGTTGATACCACCTTGCCAAGTGCACCGGGCAACCTGACATTAAACTCGCTCACTAGCAATAGCGTTCGTTTGGATTTTGGTTCAGAGGCCTATGATGATAACTTTGGCGAGTATAAAGTTTTTTATAAGATTGCCGGTAGTGGTGTAAATCAATCTAATGCCCCTTGGACAAAAGTAAACGATTCTAATCTCGGCTATATGGATTACCGCGGCGCTTTTTATACCCGAGTTACGGGTCTAGCCTCGAGCACCAGATATGTTTTTAATATTTGGTCCTATGATTTGGCTGGAAATTCAGCTACCGCTACCATCGAAGTAGTGGCCACCACCACTTCGGCAGCCAGTATAGAGCAAACCTCCTATGTCTGGGAAAATGATAATGGCACTACGGCTAATGATAATACGATTGCTAGTAGCGTCGACTCATCGTTACCCAACCTAAAACTGGGAGAGAGATTGAATCTTCGTTTCCAAATAGAAAACAATGGTGGCGATATCGCCAGTGGCAGTGTTTACAAAGTTCAGTTTGAAAATCAAACAGCCAGCTCGGGGCAATGGTTTGATCTTTCGGCTAGTTCGGAAATTCGAAGTAGTTACGGTATCTCTGGTAATAATGGCGATCTCGTAAGTTCTCTAAAGGCTTCAAGTAGTCCTAACAACTGGTCAAATGGTACTTGGCACGAGAACACTGGATCTACTGGTGTATATGCTTTGGCAAACACCGGCGTGACCGAATTTGTGTTTGCCCTGCAGACTAGGTATGCCTTAGCAGGCACCACGTATCGCTTCCGCTTGTTCAATGTTAGTGCGGGGTTACCGATAGATTCTTACAGAGTTTATCCAAGCCTAGTTACCGAAAATCCGCCAGTCAGTCGTTATTCAAAGGGAACAGTCGCGAGTTTGCCGACCACCATTGCCGATACCGCTTATTATTTTGACCCTAATGATTATAGTCAAGTGCTTAATGACGACAATTTCGAACGCGCCAATATTTCTTCATCTGCGCAGTATCCCATCTTCCAGTTTGTCACCAAGAGTACAAACAACAGTGATGCGATAAATGTTACTTGGAATGGTCAAAGCTCAGTAGCTCCTTCGACCAGGGCAGTGTATTTGCAAGTTTTCCGTTACGGTTCTCCAGATCAATGGGTAACAGTGGCGGGCAACAATAGCGTAGGAGCAGATACGGATTTTAGTTTGACCGCTAGTCTCAATGCGTCCTTGTCCTCATACTATACCACTGAAAACCGTACATATTGGCGTGTTTATCAAGCATCTGGCAATCAGATACTCAGAACGGATAGCTATCAAATTAGTTTTTCCGTACCGGTACCAGAAACGAGGCAGACGCATTCTCGTTGGCGTTATGACAACGGTACAGAGGCAACAGCTACTTGGCGCGAAGCAGAAGATACGGGTGATCCAACTTTGCCAACTGTATCTCTAGACAAGAACGCTAGTGTACGTTTACGTTTGTCGGTTGCCAATGCTGGGGCGGGAAGCGCTAGCAATTCTTATCTTTTGGAATACGCTAGCTCTACCGGAGTTTGCACCGGTTTAAACAACTGGTCGTCTTTAGGCATTGGTGGTACCAAAGAATGGAACATGTCCACAAGCACATTGTTTAATAATGGCGATGCTACAAATTCACGCCTATCCTCAGATGGCCGTACTTTTGTAAGTGGTAAAATGGTAAAAGATCCGTCAGCGTCTTCATCGGCAATCACCCTTACGGAAAATAAATATACCGAAATTGAATATGCTATTTATGCCGCCAGTAGCGCTAATACCGCTGGCACATATTGTTTCCGGATGACCAACAACGGTACGCCTCTTGATACATATACCAATTATCCGATTATTACTTTGTCTGGTAATACCAATACTGCGCCTTTCTTCAGCACTGCTCCTTCGGATAATGGCTCCGACGCTAGCGCTCCGACCAACTACGGTTCTAGTATTACTTTTACGGCGCAAGCAGGTGACGCGGAGAACGCAGATTATTATCTGGCGGTTTGCAAGAACAACAGCATTGCTCCCGGAAATGACAGTGCACCGTCTTGTATCGGTGGCGAATGGTGTGTGTCAAATTTGACTGCGACTACTTCGGAGGCTACTTGTTCGTATACGATTAACGTGACTACCGAAAATAATCCTTGGTACGCTTTTGTCTGCGACAAGAATCCAGGCTTCGGCATTGCCAAATGTTCGTTAGCCTCACAAGGCGGGGGCGACGCTGTTAATAATTCGCCGTTTGTAGTAAACAATCGACCAAGCTTCACGAGCGTTTCAACAGATGGGGCCAAAAATCCGGGCTCAACTTATCGGATATCTACCGTATCGGCCGATACCGATGTTTATGGTAGTGTTGATACTTTGACCCTGTATGTTTGTTCGAGCAATAGCGCAACCGTTTTTGGCTGTACTGATTCAACTGTTTGTTCGGCTGTAGCCACCAGCTCACCGAACGCCGCCTGCTCATTTAGCACCAATATTCCTGCCGTTAGTGGAACTTTTAACTATTATGCTTTCTTGTTTGATAGCCATGGTTTAGCAGCTACGGTTAATCCTCGGGCTGGTACTTATGTTATCAACAATGTGGCGCCAACTCTTGGTACCTTGATATTAAACAGTGGCAGTGATATTTCACTTAATTTGCGAAACAGCAGTGATGCGGCTATCTCAACAATCAACACAAATATTTATGATAGCAATGGTTGTAATTCCCTGGTGTCAGCGACCGCTGCTATATATATATCCAACGCCACTGGAGGCTACAACTGTACCCAAAATAATAATTCTTGTTATCGGGTCGATACGGCTAGTTGTGTAAAATCTGATTGTGTCGATAGCGCCGATACTACGGCGACCTTTACTTGTACGGCCGGCATGAAATATTATGCAAATCCAAGCGATGCCTCTACCAACAATCCCTATGAGCCTTTCAATTGGTTATCATACATGATGGTCTCAGACGGCAGTAATTATGTAATCGCCACCTCCACCGGCGTTGAGCTAATCACGGGTACGGCTTTGGATGTCAATGAAAATTTGATAAATTTTGGCACTGGTTTTTCAGTGGGGGACAATACCGGTAGCAAAAATGCAACTACCACCATTGTAAATGCTGCCAATTCACCGATAAACATAAATCTTTCGGGTACAGATATGGTCGGTAATCCGAGTGGAACCATTACTGTGAATAATATTAAGTGGAGCGTAGCAAATTTTAACTATATGTTCGGAGGATCTGTTCTAAGTTCGGGTGACACCCTAGTTGATATTGCTGCACCGAAACCAGTATCTACAGATGTTTCTAGTCGAGTTTATTGGGGAATAGGCATCCCATCGAACGCCGATAGTAGTACTTTCTTTGGCGTTAACTATTTTAATGTGTTGCTTGACGGCAATGATTGGTAAAAAAAATGAAAAAAATAAATAAGAAAACACTATATATTTTTATTGCTATCCTTCTACTTATGCTTCTTTTATTTTTTCTTTTACTGTTTATAAAAACTGCAAAAGAAAAAGCAAGTAAATCCTTTGTGCTCGAGAACAACCTGAGTCGCATGGAGTATGACTTGCGCCATTTGCGTTTTGCCGAGAACGATGAGTTTATTGGCCTCGCTGAAGAATTGTCTAAAAATTGGCGGGAGATAAACAAGCAATACCCAGTAGATCCACCATTGCCGTTTTCAAAAACCAGGGAATGGCCACAAAAATCTTGGCAGATAAATGAAGACTTGTCTCGCATAGGCGAATTTGCGCAAGAAAAAAATCAAACCGAAACATTAGCAGTATTAACCGAGGCCGAAACGGCTTACCTCGCCATTAAAAAAGAAAATAATATTCCCGATTTTAGCCAAGAGATTTACGCTTTCTATCTGGAGTCAAAAAAATTGGAAACCGCTGAAAACAAAGCTGATATTCTAGAAATTTTGCCCGAATTCAAATTACAGTTTACTCAGCTCAAAGAAAGACTTGCCCAATACAGTCAGACAAAAATAATGGTGGATCTAGAGGCCATGGTATATACACTTAACCGGCAACTAGATGGACCCGAGTTGCGACAAGCCCAAAAAGATTTACCAAACTTTGTGAAATATATTTATCTAAACAACTGATAAATTTATTTTCTTTTAGCCGATTTATTTTGACTAGCGGATTATGGGGATTATGTGTTATAATTAAAAAACAATAAGACTGTTGAAAAGTCGATGAAGCCAAGTATTACTTTTTATCTAAATGCAATTACCATATCCATCCTGCTGATGGTTGTTTTTGGTGTTGGTATATTTATAATCGCTTATCAACCAGTTGCCAATGTAGTTGCGCAGGAAGTAGAGAAAGACATAATTCCGCCCCAACTCTTTAATATCGATGTTTCTGGCACGAGCGCTACCTCAACTCTGATTTCTTGGAAAACCGATGAAATGTCCGATTCACTTATCAATTATGGTCTCAATAAAGATTATGGCGTGGCGCGTGAACCAAGATATGATAAAATCGATCATTCTTTGATTTTGGAAGAGTTGCTCCCAGGTACTGAGTATTATTTTCGCGTTACATCATCGGATGTTGCTGGCAATCAAGGAATATCAAGTGATTTTACATTTCGGACCCCAAAAATTGAAGAACCAATCAAAAAGGGTGATGCACCCGAAGTGCCCCAAAAGGGTGATGGCGGTTTTACGGAAAAGGTAACAGAAGAAGGAAAGATAGAAACGAGCACCCCTAATACCGAACAAACCATGACCCTTGAACAAGTAAAACAGTTTATTGAACAAATTTCGCAATCACAGAATGGCGAAAATAAACCAACTAGCGAAGAGATGTTGGAACAAATCCAAAGCGAGGTTCAGAAAAAGGCTGAAGAAATAATAGCACCACCAACCATTATTCTCGATTATGCCGATGTTGAAGTGGGAACTGATTACGCTATTATTTCTTGGGAAACAGACAAGGAGTCAAACACTATTGTCGCCTTGGCGATTGAAGATGACTTCGTGATAGACAAAGCTGATCCGTATATTTGGCGCGAGGGCAACCCCAATGAATTGACAAAATCGCATCGTGTTGAGATTACCGGACTTGTGCCCGCCAGCGTCTATCATTTTCAAGTTTCATCGGAATCGGAAATCGGTTTAATGGGATTGTCTAGTGATAAAACCTTCAAAACCAAATCTATCAAACCAGAGATTTATAATTTGCAGATTTACAAAGTCGAGGAAGAATCAGCCACAATCCGTTGGTCGACCAATGTACCGTGCGCGTCTGTCGTGCAATATACCAACCTAAACAATAATGAGACAAAACTAGAGGGGAGCTCCGCTTTTTTGACTGTGCATTCTATACACTTAACAAATTTGGTTTTTGATACCTACTACTCAGCTATCATCAAAGTGGAGAGCGAAGAGGGTGAAAAAGCCGAGAGTGATCCAATGACATTTATAACCACTAGAGACGAGTACGCCCCAACAATCACCAAGGTTAATACGGAATCAACCATCTACCCAGGATCAGACAACAAGATTCAGACGATCGCTAGTTGGCAAACCGACGAGCCAGCTGTTTGTCAATTGTTCTATCATCAGGGGCTTGTTACGGTGGATGCGCCGATGTCTTTGCCCCTGGAAGATGATTTCGCCACCAAACATGTGCAGGTTGTGACCAATTTTATTCCGGCCACGGTTTATAAATTTTGGATTATTTGTTCAGACAATGCCAAAAACGAAGGCAAGTCCGAAGATTTTACGATGCTTACCCCGACACAGGAGGAGAGCATTATTGATATTATCCTCAAGAACTTTGAATCTAGCTTTGGTTGGGTGAAGAAGATGAAGATAAACTAATTCATTTAAGAATTATGAGTTACAGATTTTTAAGTCCCCTCTAGAGAGGGGTGCCCCGATAGGGGCGGGGTGTGTTGAAAAGTGGCAAGAGAAAAAAAATAGTTTATTATAAAATAGCGTATTACAATTTTTTAATTGGTGATTGTTGACCACGTGCCAACACACCCCGCCCTTTGGGCACCCCTCTCTAGAGGGGACTTATTAAATTGTAATTGAATAAGTGTGCCCGAGCCGATTATACAACTTAAAGATTTGGAGATTACCTATAACCTAGGGAAAGTCAATGAATACAAGGCGACCATGGGGGTTTCGATGGAAATTTATCCGGGAGAATTCGTGGCTTTTTTTGGGCCGTCTGGCTGTGGCAAATCGACAATATTTTATTCTATTCTTGGTATTTTGCCACCATCGGGCGGAGAGCTATATGTGAAAGGCGAAAACCCCTATTCTTTTTCTCCCGAAGAAATGGTGAATTTTCAGACATCGACCATCGGCATCATTTATCAAGCTTTTTTCTTGATCAATTCTATTTCGGTGATCGACAATGTGGTTTTGCCACAGACTTTTCATGGGGTGCCACCGGGAAAACGTCGTGCTTGGGGGATGGAGATTCTCAAGCGTTTTGAAATGGAAATGCACGCGGAAAAATTCCCAGACAATTTATCCGGCGGCCAGTCGCAACGTGTTTCCGTTTCGCGCGCGATGGTTAATAACCCCAATATTCTTTTGGCCGATGAGCCGACTGGAAATCTTGACTCCGTTTCCACCAAACAAGTTATGGATGCTCTCGCCGAGATTAACGCCAAAGACAAAAAGACGGTTATCATTATTACTCACAACGCTGCTCAGCTTTCTTATTGCCATCGGGTTTTTTATATGAAGGATGGCAAATTGCAACGTACCGTACCAAACCCCGACAAGAAACAGATTGCCAAGATCGACAAACAAAAAATATTGGTAACCGAAATGGATCAGCTATCCAAAATATTTCCTTATTTATCGCCTATCGAGCTCAAAGTAAAAAGTATTATAAATTATCTAACGCAAGACATGGATTATGATCAGCTCTTGCGTATGGAGGAATTTACATCACTTGTAATCGAACGAAAAGTTAGCAGGGAAGAGTACGCCAAAATGTTATCGCGTCGTTATCATGAAGGTGGGGTGGGGCTTAGTCCCAATCTGGCGGCAGTGATGAGTGAGAAGGTTGAGAAAATACTTTTGCAAGCCGAGGACGCGAGGCGTTTTCGTCGTCGTTTTAGCGCCAATAATTTCTTTTCGCATGAAAAGAAATTGATAGATAATTTAAGCGGATTTTTGATTGGTGAATATAAAGGTGAACTAAATCAGATCCAAAAAAAACGTCTGCGTGAACTGGTGTATAACCGAATATCTGGACTCGATCGTCGTGAAGATTTTGAAAACCATCTTCGTATCCCCATCGAGGAAGGCGGGGTTGGTCTCAGTCGCCAACCTGCCCGAGCTATGACTTTTTATTTTGAGAAATTACTTATACAAGGCAACGAAACCAAAGGACATGGACACTAAAAATAATTTTTAATTTAAAATTTTTAAACAGAACTGTGTAGATACGAGCTGTTTAAGAATTCTTAAATTAACCCATTAGAAAATTGTTTTTAAATTAAAAAATTATAAATTAAAAATTTAAAAGGACATGGCCATGATGCGTATACAAGATACGATGAAACTTGCGACTCGCATGTTTCGGACCAGACCAGCCAGAACATGGCTGACTATTCTTGGTATTGGTGTCGGTATTGCGGCAGTGGTTATTCTTGTTGGTCTTGGCTATGGCTTACAGGGAGTTTTGCTTGAACAGATTGTGTTTGGTGATGCGATGTTGAGCTTGAATGTATTGACGCCGCCATCGCGCGTTATTCTGATTGACAAAAAAGCGGTAGAAGAATTTTCCAAACTAGAAAATGTGCAAGATGTTGCCCCCATGGCGAGTTTTACATCACTAATCAAATATAAAGATTTGACCAGTAGTGTCATGCTCAACGGTGCCGAGTCCAAGTATTTTAATTATGCTGGTATTATGGCCAAAGACGGCGAACTCTATACAGATAGCATGACAGACACCGTTGTTTTGTCTTCGGCAGTGTTGAAACTATTCAATTTGGAAGCGGTAGACATAATCGGCCAAAAGGTGAGTTTCAAGGTCTTTATTCCGGTGGATGGCAGCGAAGAAGTGAAAGAGGTTCCTATTGAAAAGGAATACAAAGTTGTTGGCGTGATAGCAGACGAGGCCTCTTTGTTTGCCTACATGAATATTTCCGAGTTTGAAACTAATTTTGCAATTCCTTTTTATGACAAGACTAGAGTCAAGGTGACTGATAGAAGTTTTCTTGATAGCGTAGAGGCCAAGATTATTGAAAAAGGATTTTTGGTTACGGCGCTTTCCAAAACCGTTGATCAGGCCAATAAAATTTTTAGCGGTATCCAAGTGATGCTTGCTTTGTTTGGTGGAATTGCGCTTGTTGTTTCGGCGATTGGTATGTTCAACACCATGACGGTAACACTACTTGAGCGTACTAAAGAGATCGGTATTATGCGCACCATTGGCGGATCACCACTCAAGATCAAAATTATGTTTTTAACTGAATCGGTGTTGATGGGTTCACTGGGTGGTTTTGTTGGGATTGCTATTGGTGTTGGCGGGGGATTATCAATCAACTTTCTTTTGAGTCTACTCGCGCAGAAGATGGGCGGTACAGCCATGGCGCTCTTCAGATTTCCCCTCGGTTTTCTGTTGTTCATCGCTATTTTTTCTATGGTGATGGGATATTTGACTGGACTTTTTCCATCCAAGCGAGCCGGTTCGCTCAATCCGTTGGACGCTATTAGAGGATAAGTATATAAAATTTTTAATTTTTAATTTTTAATTTTTAAACAATTTTTGCTAGAAAATTAGAATATTATTGTTTTATGTTTGATCGGAAGAAGGGTTTGGTCGCATTGATTATTGGTTTTTTATCGGCGCTTCTGCTTGTTGTTGTTTTGTTCAAGTCGGGGGGGATATTAAAAATCGGCAAAGAAAAACAGTCGCCAGAGAAATTTGACTGGACCAGTCTAGAGTATTCGCGGATTAGTTTTTTTAATGGTGCCAGTGTTAGAGCAAGCTTGAATATTCCGGAAATATGGGAAGGTAAATACCGCATGAAAGAAGAGGGGGATAGCGCTATTTTTTATTTTTTGGATAAAAATGCGCAGGCGGAAAAAATGTTTGCGATTATTAAAAAAAATAATTTCGCGCCAGGCGAGAAAGTGATTTGTGAAAAAGATGATTTTAAGTTTGTGATGGAAAGATATCAATCCGTAGCCGACACTGTGCTTGCAGATTTCCAAACTGGTCTAGATTTTATAGCTCAAAGCGCAAAGTGTTATTAACTTTTTCTATTTGCAAATATTAAAAGCAGATTAGACGTTCAGAATGTAAATAAATATTTAATATTAGCAATAAAAATAAATATATTTTTTAAAATTAATTTTGGGCAAAAAACACTTTTCGTGGTATAATATTTATAAGATTGTGGATAAATATACAATTAAAATATTTGATTAAATAAGAAAACCCCATGAGTCAAAAAATAAAAAAACAAATTAGGAGATCGATACCGTATTTTATGATTTTTAGCATGATTTTTAGTACGACGGTAGCTGGTCTTGTTTTTAATTTGGATTTCAAAATTGTGAGCACAGTAAATAAACATTTTGGTATTGAGCTGGGATTGTCTCAGGCAAATGCCCAGGATACAGCGATTACTCAGGTAATCGTAAAAAATGCCCCGCCAATTATTGTGGGCAACGTAGCTGAGGTTCCTGTTTCGGCATCAAATACTCCTGTGAATGTAGGTGCTAGTGCGACTTGGCAAGCGACCGCCAATGATCCAGAGCTTAATCGCTTTTATCTGATAGTCTGTGGCACTAGTGCAGCCACGGCACACAATAGCGCAGCGCCGACTTGTGATGCGGGTGCGGGTGATACATTTTGTGTTTCTGGTGACACCGCTAGTGGTGGCCAGGCTACTTGTGTGGATAATGCCCTCGCTGATCCAGGTGCAGAATCTGACGCTTGGTTCGGTTTTATTTGTGATAATCATGCGACAGAAGCCGCCTGCTCGGCTGTAAACGTGGGTTCGGGTGATTCTGGTAGCCCCATATATATAAATCATGCCCCAACTTTTTCTTCAGTATTGACTACTGGTGACTTCAAGGATCCAGGGGGAACATTTACTGTAACCGCGACTTCAACAGATCTTGACATAGAGGGAGGATATGATCAGCTATATTTGACTGTTTGCTCGACCAACGGCTGGGCAACTTCCACTGGTTGTACAGCTGCGACCTGGTGTACGGGTACTTCTACAGCAACTGCGATCGCGGTGGCAATAACCTGCTCCTTTGCTACCTCCACACCAGCAGTAGACAATACTTATGCGACAGGATATTATGCGTTTGTTCGAGATTGGCATCAGATGCCGCCAGGAGTAAATGGGAGAGTGGGGAGCTATACCGTCAACAATGTTGCGCCAACTGTTTCGAATGTAGTCATCAATGGCGGGAAAATTATAAATGTAAATATGAAGAATAGCGCAGATGCCGTCGCATCTAGTTCTGCTGATTTGTACGATGCAAATAGCTGTTTGGATATTGTTAATGCTACCAGTTCGCTATATTTATCTAGTGTCACAGGTGCTCATAATTGTTCTGCAAATGCAAATAATTGTTATCAGCTTACCACCTCGGAGTGTCACTATGTAGCTGGAAGCTGTACTGGATCTAGCGATACTACCGCGTCTTATATCTGTTCAACTACAATCAGCCACTTTGCTATCCCAACGGATGGGTCGACTGGCAATCCGCGTGTTGGTGACAACTGGTTAGCTGGTATTACCGCGATTGACAACAATGGACTGAAAGGTTCAGCCACCTCATCTCCGGGAGTAGAGTTGATTTCATTGGAAGCTTTGGCGGTCAATGAATTACAGATTCCCTATGGCAGTATCCGTGGTGGACAAAATAGTGATAACAACAATGCAACCACAACGATCGTAAATTATGGTAATGTGCCGATGAGCACTAGCGTAGAGGGTTCAAGTATGATTAAATCTGATTTAACTGATGTCATCGTTGAAAGTAATCAAAAGTTTGATTTGGCCAATTTTACTTACGGCGCTGGCACCTACTCTCTTTCATCGACTACTCCCGCAAATGTATCTACACTTACCCCAAAGCCAACAAGTTTGGTCGATATCAGTGATCAAATATTCTGGGGCATTGGCATTCCTGGCGGGACCACTAGTGGTAATTATGCGGGTGTAAACACCTTTACAGCGGTGATTAATGGCGGAGGCGCTTGGCAATAAAAAGTTTTTATACAAAAAAGCATCCCCAGACAATTGGGATGCTTTTTTATTACTTTAAAATCTTGAATTATAAAATATAGATGAAAATTCAGCAACATTTTATTATTTGGGGGTGTATAGTAAATTGTGACTAAGCACAATACAAAACATTTGTGCACTTGAATTATTATAAGAAATATTGTATATTTTAAATATAAAGCATATAAAAAATTAATAGGCAATTTTTTAGATATTTTTTAAAAATATTGCTAAAATTAAAAAGATAGTTTTAAAAAAGAAAAAAATACCAGAGTTTTTATTTTTGTGATTCGTGAATCGCAAAATTTTTGATTTTCAAAATCACCCATGAATAAGAGATTTTGGCTACTCGCATTTTTTATATTTGTTGGCTTTTTGACCGGCGTAAATTCTACACAGGCTGGTTTTGGTATTCAACCACCCTATGTCAAGCCCGAAAAAGCGGTTTTTGCTGGGACACACTATGAGCAGGTGATTACCTTGCTCAGATCGTCGGCTGATACAGACATGCAAGCGGTTATCAAGGTAACGGCGCCCGAAATCGATACCTGGATTACTATTGATAAGGGCAATACTTTTGATCTCCCCAAGGATGAATTGCGCGTGCCTATGATTGTGAAGGTGGACGTGCCCAATAATGCTCCGATCGGTAGCTATAAAGGCAGTATCAATATTCGAATTGAACCAAAGGCGAAAGACA
>JBBRXK010000010.1:0-15889 GCA_038248465.1 Patescibacteria group bacterium
AAAGTATTTTAACATTTTTTCGGTCACTTCAAAATCGGATATTACACCATCAACCAGGGGTTTTATGGCCTGAATATGCGATGGGGTTTTGCCTACCATTTTCATAGCCTCAACACCAACAGCCAAAATTTCATCGGTGCGCGTATTTACCGCCACTACTGATGGTTCATTTATCACTATTCCCTTTTCATGAGTATATACCAAAGTATTTTTGGTCCCCAGATCGATCCCAAGATCCTTACTAAATTTTCCGAGCAGTTTATTAAACAATTTTTTATAAATAATTACAAGCAATCAATTTTTTTAACCTGAATGCTATGAATTATTATTAGACGGGGATTAAATATTTTTGAATTTTTCGACAACTTCGCTTATTTTGAGCATTTCAATTTCATGGGCGTCCCGACGTTTCAGTTCTACACAATCGGTCTCCAGAGTTTTCTCGCTCATAACCATTCTAAAAGGACAGCCAATCAAATCGGCATCATTAAGTTTTGAACCGATGCTGACATCATCTCTATCATCAAATAAAACCTCTAGCCCTGCTTGAGCAAATTTTTTGTACATATCATCGGCTTTTTCATTTTGCTTGATTGAGATTAGATGTATTTTGAAGGGTGCGATTGAAATGGGCCAAATTATGCCTTTTTCATCATTGCACACTTCCACCACTGTGCCCATGAGACGTTGTAAGCCAATACCATAGCAACCCATAAGCGCTAGATTTTCCGCACCCGATTTGTCAACATATTTCAAATTGAATGGAAGAGAAAATTTTGTGCCAAGTTTAAAAATATTTCCGACCTCGACGGCCTTTTCCTCACGAAGTTTGTCATTGCCACACTCTGGACATTTGTGATCTAGATCTTCGATAATTTCTTTGTTCAGGGCAATTTTACAAATATCACAAATATAAATCATGTCTTCACCGGCGCTAGTTAATGTTTGAAATTCATGCGAATATTTGGAAAATGAACCGCCCGATGCATAAGTTTTGTAGGTAAGAGCACCGATTCCTACTTTATTAAAAATATTTGTGTAAGTCTCCGCCACCCTATCGTAATATGTATCCAAACAATTCTGGTCAGAATGGAATGAATACAGGTCTTTCATGATAAATTCCCGACCACGCAAAATACCTGATTTTGCCCTTTTTTCATTACGAAATTTATTTTGAATATGGTATACAGCAAAGGGTAAGTCTTTGTATGAATTCAGAAATTTTTTCACCAATGGTGCCACTACTTCTTCATGAGTCGGACCAAGCGCCACCATCTTGGCATCACCGGACATTTCTAGTTTAAATAAAACATCAAGCTCCTCCCATCGCTGTGTAGCCAACCAATTTGCCTTTGGTTGTAGCGTGGGCATAAACATCTCTTGACCATCAATCTTATTCATTTCTTCCCTGATTATCTGTTCAATATTTTTGAACACCTTGTAACCCAGTGGCAAAAGGGTGTATACGCCCGCCATCAATTTGTCTATAAATCCTGCTTTAATAAGTAACTGGGCATTTAGGCTTGTTTCATCTTTTGGGTATGTCTTCTGTGTTTTTACAAAATATTTACTTTGTTTCATAAAATTCATGATTTTTTGGCGGAGAATTTTAGTACTCCTAAAACAAAAAAATTATTTTATTAAGCCTCTTGTATTTCTATATATTACATTAATTACCGCTACTTTGTCAAAAATTCAAAAATACTAACAATACAAGCATAGATATGTATAGTTTTATATAAAAAGCCAAATTTCAATAAATAGTGGAAATTTGGCCTTTATGAAAAAGCTAAAATTTTTATAGTCGTCGTACCGAAATTTCAGACAACTGCGTAGAGGAAAAAACTAATTTTTCCAATGTTTTTCCCACAATATCAGGATTGGACTTGCTAAAAAAATTGATGAGTAGGTTCCGAAAAAGATGCCGACGATAAGCGCGAGGGCAAAATCTCGTATCGAGGCGCCGCCAAATACATAGATAGCAAGCAAGGATGCAAGTACAGTGCCAGAAGAATTTATCGAGCGCACAATAGTTTGGTTTACACTTATATTTACCGTATTTTCAAAATCCTCATCACTCTTTGGTAAATTTTCCCTAATTCTATCAAACACAACGATAGTGTCATTTATCGAATAACCAAGAATCGTCAAAATAGCGGCCACAAAAGCCACACTTATTTCAACGTCATAAAATCTACCTAAATAAGAAAAGACACCGAGTGTAATTATCACATCATGAAACAGGGCGATGGTGGCGGAAATACCATATTTCCAAGAAGCAACTGGTTTTGATACTTTTCGAAAGGTCCAGCCAATGTACAATACAATCGCTACCAAAACCACAATTACGGCTGTAATCGATTTGCGTTTTAATTCCTGCCCAATCGATGGTCCTACGGAATCGTATCGAAGTTGTTCTATTCCGCCAACAAGCACAGAGCTCTCAGTCGTAGAGGCGCTTAATTTATTATCATTTTCAGCTGGTGTCACTAATGCAGATAATTTTTCCAATATTTTTTGGTGACTAGCTTCATCGGTATTTTTGAATTTCAAAATCATGCCACTTTCATCAACTGGTTGAGTGACCAAACTTCCCAAATTTAAATCGGCCAATTCAGTGTTTACCTCAGCTACGCTTGGTCTTTTTTCGGAAAACTTCAACTCGAGTAAACTTCCGCCTGTATAATCGATGCCATAATTTAGGCCCCACATAAACAAAAATACAATAGAAACTAAGCAAAGCGAACTGGAAATGAAAAACCAAATTTTTCTTGCTTGAATTATTTGATACATATTTGTGAATATTTCCTCTTTGTTCCATTTTAGTTGCAGAACAGTCTAGGATTATAATTTAAATTATATTTATTTCGCTCTTTTATAACCAAACAACCAGCTTTTCTTGAATAATTCATCACTGATAAACAAATGCATAAAGTTTTTGGTCACAAAAATTGCCGTAATCATCGATACCATAATACCAAAACTCAAAGTAATCGCGAAGCCCCTGATTACACTTGTCGTAAAAACATAAAGAATAAAACAGGTCAAGAGCGTGGAAACATTGCCATCACGAATTGATGGCCATGCTCTGTCAAAAGCGTCGCGTACAGCCATACTTCCTGGTTTTCCGCTACTCAGCTCTTCATTCAAACGAGCAAAAATAAGAACATTAGCGTCAACAGCCATACCGATAGAAAGCACCATCCCCGCTATACCGGACAAAGTTAAGGTCACTGGCCACAATTTGAAAAAGGCGAGCACTACGAGTCCGTAAACAAGCAATGAAAACACTGACAAAAGACCGGGTAGCCTGTAATAAAGTATCATATAGAGAGCTACAAACAAAAGGCCAAAAAGACCAGCTTTCAAACTATCGTTGATGGACGCTTGTCCAAGGGTGGCGCCAACAGTTTGTTGATTCACAATTTCTATGGGCACAGGCAATGCACCAGCATTGAGTCGCTGGGCTAATAACTTCGCTTCTGTAACATTGAATTTTCCAGAAATAACAGCACGACCGCCGGTGATTTTTTCATTTACATTTGGCACCGAAATAGCTTCGCCATCAAGAAAAATAGCAACCGGTTTATTTACGTTTCGTTCTGTGATATTGGCAAAAGCATCTGACCCCTCAGCGTCAAACTCCAAAGAAACTTCTGGCGAATTATCATTTGGGTTAAAAGAAACAGAAGCTCTTTTCAGATTTTTTCCAGTAAGCTCTGTTAATTTCCAATTCTCTTGATTACCTAAAATATCGGATTCCGTTGCTTTTGCTATAAAAATATGACTAACATCATACTCCAAAGATGTTCGTTCGTCCTGTTTGTAAATCAGGTGGTAACCAAATTGTGTTTCCACCACATAAGATATCGTTCCTTTTTTCTGAGGCATCACTGTATCCTCAAATGGTTTCACCATCGCCCCTGAACCAAACCAGCCCAAATCGCCACCAGTGTCCGCTGCGCCTGGTTCTGTCGAATTTTGTTTCACTAGGGAACTGAAGTTTGCGGGCGTGGCTTTTACTTTTAGATCTTTTATCTTTTGGTATGCCTCATCTTTTGTTAGTCCGTTTGTACAACCCTCAATGTCTTTGTAACAAATTAACAAATGAGAAGCTTTCACTTCTTTTTCTACCTGCGTCGCATCAAAAGGGTTCGCCTTTTCACGTTTATCATTCAATTTGAATATTTCATAGCCATTAGACGCCTGCACCAACTCCTTGCTCGTCTCCCCTACTTTAAAATTTTGGACCTGGTCGACCAATTGTTTGTCATCAGTCGCTGTCTTCCATCCCATCTCACCACCATTGTCCTTGGTCGCTGTATCTTGACTAAATTCCTTGGCTAGGGCCACGAAATCGCCACCACTAACAACCTTGGCCAAAACATCCACGGCCTTATTTTCAGCGTCTTTATTTATTTTTTCTAGTGCTTGTTTTTGTTCATCAGTCATTTTCGGGGGTGTATTGTCCTGTTCTTTGAATTCTAGAAGTGGCGTTTCACCAATCATGGCTATCGCCTTATTCACATCTTTGACTCCGGCTAGCTCTACAATAATGCGATAATCATCGCCAGAAATATTTGTCTGCACTAGGGGCTCGCTTACGCCGTACACATTGACTCGCCTCTCAATCACATCTCTAACTCCCTCCAAGGCGCTGCTGCGATCCGACGAAGGGATCTCTTTCATATCGGCAGAATATACTAGATGAGTTCCTCCCAACAAGTCTAATCCCAACTTGAATGGGATTTCTTTTGTCTTTGGCAACTTTATAGAATAATTAGTTTTGGCTACCAAAAGATCGACTGCTTTATTATAGTAGGAACCAGCATTTATCATGCCAGTGAACAATGCCACTATAATAATCAGTATAAACGTACGCCATACTTTTCCCCTGGCACTGGGCGCAAATACTTTTTGCAAGATTGTATCAGACATAAAATAAAAAAACCTTTTAGAGAGGTTAATTAAAGTTTCTTAACTAGTAAATACATTTTATACTAATATAAAGAAAATTTCAATGTTGACAAATATTAGCTAAATAATTATAAAATATTTGTTTTTTTTGTGTATTTTATCTAATATTAAATATTTATTTTTTCTAGCTACCAACAATCAAATTTGCTACTATATTCAACAAAGAATTATATTTACAAATATTTACAAATCAAAAAAAACCTTGGCATGATTTACACACCAAGGTATATTGTGCTTTGCTTAAAATATTTCTACTCAAAATCAAATTGCAGATACTCTCCAAGGTCAAGTGAACAAGAAGCTCTTCTTTTCCGTATATCAAGCTGATGAATTAATTCTTCTTTTGAAATTGATAAATCTTCCTTTCGTTTCTTTTCCTTATCATCCCATGAAGCAAACCAATCAAATGTTGGCATCATTGTGTAACTCCTTTTTTAAAAGATTGAATAGTTATTTGCCACAGCACTTTTTGTATTTTTTACCACTCCCGCAAGGACATGAATCATTGCGCCCCACTTTGTCACCTTCGGCGTTTTTGGTTTTTTGTTTTACCAGGTCACCTGAGTGCGTATCTGTGTCTGAATCATTGTTTTTGAATCCAGAAAAAGATGTCGTGCTCTTGTCCATGGTTTTGGCTGGGGCAATAAAATTGACGGCTCTGTCGGCGATTTCTGGTGATTTAAAATCACTAAAGACTCTTCTCGCTTGTCCGTTTCCAGTATGCATTGCCGCGATTTTGAAAATAGAATATACCACTTCTTTTTGGATATAGTTATTTAGTTCATTGTAGAGACTAAAGGCTTCTTTCTTGTATTCAATTAATGGATCTCTTTGTCCATAACCACGTAGACCGATGCCCTGTCGAACACTCGACATAGCTTCTAAATGCTCCACCCACATCGTATCAATTGATCGAATCAGAACTGATTTTTCCAACTCTTGCCAATTCACGTTCAAATCTGTCGCCGTATCTACAATAGAGCTATAGTTATCATTGGCAATTTTAAATAGGTGCTCAATTATCAGTGTCCTTACTTTCACTTTATCAAATTTGTGATTTTCTTTGGTGTATTCACTCAGGTCTGTCTTGAGTTTTTCTGTAACTGGGAATATTGTTGTTGTCACTTGATATATTTCTTCTAGATTCCATTCCTCTATCTTTTCGGCTGCTGTATGAAAACTTACTACATTTTCAATCTCCGCTTCAATCATCTCAAGTATTATTTTTGACAGCACAGTTCTGTCTTTCGCTAGCTCACCACCTACTTCTGTGCTTGGAATAGCATGCAGCTCTAATATCTCTTGGCGGCGACGATAGATTGATTCGCGGTGTTTGTTTATCACATCGTCAAAATCAACGAGGTGTTTTCTAATATCAAAATTGTTCCCTTCTACTTTCTTTTGTGCTGATTCAATAGAACGCGAGATTAATTTATTTTCGATGGGCAAATCATCGGGAACCTTGAGCGTGGTCATAAGATTTTTCATCTTGTCACCACCAAAAATACGCATCAAATCATCGTCCATCGAGACGAAGAACTGTGATGATCCTGGGTCGCCTTGACGACCGGCACGACCACGTAGCTGATTGTCGATACGGCGAGATTCGTGTCGTTCCGTACCAATTACATGCAAACCACCAGCAGATATGACTATTTCTTGGTCATCTTTGACCACCGGGTTTCCGCCCAAAATAATATCAACTCCACGACCCGCCATATTCGTAGCAATCGTCACCATGCCCGGTGTGCCAGCCTGCGCGATAAATCTGGCTTCTTTCAAATGATTCTTGGCATTGAGCACCTGTGGTCTGAGTCCTTCGCGCTCCATCATGCCTGCTAGGAGCTCGTTTTTTTCAATAGAAATAGTACCGACTAATACTGGTTGACCTTTGGTGTGTCTGATTTTTATATCTTCAATCACGGCTTTGAATTTGGCTTCCTCGCTTTTGTATATCAAATCATTTTCATCTTTTCTAATATTTGCTTTGTTGGTTGGAATCACAACAGTTTCTAGACTATAGATTTTGGAAAATTCTTCGGCTTCAGTAGCGGCCGTACCAGTCATACCGGACAATTTTCGATACATGCGAAAATAATTTTGAAAAGTTATCGTCGCAAATGTTTGCGACTCTTGCTGAATCGCTACGCCTTCTTTTGCCTCAATAGCCTGATGTAACCCCTCACTATAACGTCTCCCCTGCATCATGCGACCAGTGAATTCATCAACAATAATTACCTCACCATCTTTTACCACATAATCGCGATCACGCAAAAACAAGGTATGGGCCTTGAGCGCTTGCTCAATATGATGGACTTCGCGAATGCCACCTGTGGTGTAAATATTTTCAACTCCGAGCATCTTCTCCATCTTGGTGATACCAGCTTCAGTCAGTGTCGCCGCGCGCATTTTTTCATCAATATTGTAATCTTCATCCAAGGCAAGCTGTCGAACAAGATGGGCAAATTTGGCATACTTGTCACTAGAGGCTTCGGCTGGCGCGCTAATGATGAGTGGGGTTCTCGCCTCATCGATCAATATAGAATCGATTTCATCAACTATCGCATAAACCAAATCACGCTGTACTTGTTTGGCTCTATTTGGTGCCATATTGTCACGCAAATAATCAAAGCCATATTCATTGTTGGTGCCATACAAAATATCGCAAGCATAGGCTTCTTTGCGTTCAACAGGCACAAAGTGTTTGAGCCTCTCATCGTATTGACTATCATTTATATAATCAGGATCGTATTTGTAAGCAGTGTCATGAACGATAACACCCGTGCTCATTCCCAGAAAATGATAAAGTGGTGCCATCCATCCGGCACCAACCTGTGACAAATAATCGTTTACCGTAATCAATTGTACGCCTTCACCTAGCAAGGCATTCAAATACAAAGGCAAGGTAGCCACTAATGTTTTTCCTTCACCGGTTTTCATTTCGGCGATTTTACCTTGATGAAGAATCATGCCGCCGATCAACTGCACATCAAAATGGCGCATCCTGTTGATACGTACAGATGCTTCACGCATAACCGCAAAAGCATCGGGTAATATTTCATCGAGAATCACATCTACTACTTTCTGCTCCATGGCTCTTTGCTCAGTTCTCTCTATTTTTGTTTTTCCAGAAACATCGCTGGCAACTTTTGTCGACAACTTTTCCTTGATTTTATTTCTAAATAATTCCGTCATCGCCCCCAGTTCCGAATCGCTCATCTTCTGATACTTTTCTTCGAGTTCGTTGATTTTATCAACAAGAGGTTGAAGAGTTTTTATATATTTCTCATTCGCATCACCAAAAATTTTATCAAATATTTTCATAAATTTTTATTTCACTATATTTATAATACGCTTAATTGTTTCTTTAATTGCAATCAAAAACAATATTTTATTCAAACATAAGTATTATTTCTGCCTGAATAAAAGATTGTTTTGCAAAATTCAATCAATAAACAAAACACGAAATACCAAATATTCCGTGTTTACTAGTATAAAACTATTAGAAGAAAATTGCAACATTGACAAAATATCACAGCTATGTTATTTTCTAAATTATTTTTTGAACTTTATTAGGAGAAACATGGATGATTACTTAGACCCAAATTTTATTATTCCATCATTTCGTCGACATCTGCTTCTTTTTCATCTTCCACTCCCCCTCTTTTTTTATCTCTCTTCTTCTCTTTGTATTTGGTAATCGAGCGGACCATGTGATCTTTTACTTTTTCGATGGCTTTAAAAATATCGCTCTCCATTTTTTCTACACGAATCAGCTCTCCAGGCACCGACAGATTGATTTCTGCTCTATAGATATCACCATTATTTTGACCACCTACCTCTTGCGCTATTTCTACATCGCAATTTGTTACTTTTATATTGCCGAGGTATTTTTCAAGCATATCAACTTTCTCTTGAATATAGTTTTTGATTTTTGGGGTCAATTCTATTTTAGTGGCCTTGATTTTTATTTGCATATTTTTTATTTAAGAATAAATATTTTACATTTATGCCCAAAGGGCAAAACAGTGGTCGGGAATATAGAAATTCCTTGACCAAAAAATAATAATAGACTAAAAGAATCGAGCAATATCTTTGTAAGTAACCAGCACGATCAAGATCATTAAAAATAAGAGGCCGGCTTGATGTACGGCGCCTTCAAATCTTTTACTCACTGGTTTACCTTGTAGTTTTTCCACAATCAAAAAAATAATTCTACCGCCATCGAGCGCGGGGAATGGAAAAGCATTTATAACGGCGAGGTTAATCGATAACAATGCTGAAAAATTGATCAAATACGAGAAGCCCATGCGAACCGCATCGCCCGTGATTTCGGCTATACGAATCGGTCCGCCCACCTCGGCGTTCACACCATTCCCCATCAAAATTCCCTTGATGAGTCCCAAAAAAGCCAGAATTATAAACCAAGTGATTGAAATAGTTGTTTTGACTCCCTCCCAGATTGCAACAAAGAATGAATAGCGCACAATGCCAGTTTCGGTAATACTGACACCAATCCCACCCTCGCCACTCTCTTTAATAAGGACTGGCGTGATCTGTTTTTCCATCGGATTATTGTTTCGTTTAATGGAATACGCCAAACTACTACCTATGTTTTTTCGCACTAGTTCCTGGATTTGTTCATTGCTGTCGATTTTTTCGCCATCGACCGCCACAATCACGTCACCCACCTCGATGCCAGCAAGTTTTGCCGGTGAATCGCTCAAAACTTCGATGACCTGTACTTTGCGCTCGCTGATTTTGGCATTTGGCCCAAGATCACTGGTAGCCTGAGGCAAACCAATCATAAAGCCAAATGAAATAAGCACCGCTGCCAAAAGCACATTCATAGTCACACCGGCGAGTAGGATTGCTGCTCTTTGCCACACTGGCTTGTTGGAAAAATGATTTGGGTCATCACCGCCGTCATCATCCTCAGCCAAATTCACAAAGCCACCCATCGGCAACCAATTGATGGAATAGATAGTGTCGGCAGCGTCCTCTGGGTCTTTGTTTCCTTTTACTGTTTTCCATTTACCCTCTTTGTTTTTGTAATATCCTATCGCGCGTGGCGGGAAACCAAAGCCAAATTCTTTTGGCTTGAGTCCAAATCGGCGCGCCACCCAAAAGTGCCCCAGCTCATGCACAAACACTAGCAGCGACAAAACCAAAATAAATGTTACTATCGTTAATATCATACTCCCTTCATTTTATCTCTAATTAATTAAAAAGTAATAAGAATCAATTTTTAAACCTCTCACAAAATGTCATGTTCGGTTTTTGAAATTAAAAAATTAAATTGTCATTATCTCTGTTTCTTTCTTATCGCGAATAGATTTCAAAGAGTCATTCTGTTTTGTCACCTCGACATCTAGGTCTTTTATAAATCTAAATTTGTCATCCTCACTAATCTCCTTATCTTTTTCTGCTTGCTCGATTGCATTCTTCACCTCATCGCGAATTTTTCGCAAGGCAATTCGGGAGTGCTCTTGTTTTTCATTGATTTTTTTGACAATATCCAAACGATTCTCTTCGGTCATCTTGGGCACCGTTAGTCTAATCTTGTCCCCTTCATTGACCACACCAAAGCCCAGATCGGCCTCGACGACAGCTTTTTCTATTTCCTTGAGCACGCTCTTGTCCCAAGGTGAGAGTAATATACTGTGTCCGTCCGGCACAGTGATGGACGCCAAGGCATTGAGCGGAGTTTTGACACCATAGCTCTCCGCCAGGACAGCTTCTAGCACATTGGGATTAGCGCGACCAGTGCGTAAATTTGCGATCTCTTTTTTGAAAAAATCAATTGTAGAATTAAAACTTTCTTGTTTTTCTTGCAAATAATTATTCATATATTTTTATTATGTTACTAAATTTAATGTAAAACTTAATTTTATCATAAATGATTAGCGGGCAATTTGTTTTATTTGCCCATACCCAAATATAGCATATCGGGAATCTCCTTGTCTATCAAAATAATTTTAGCATTCTTGGTGCTTGGTATGGGTTTTGGTGACCAATTGATACCGCCATCAATGCTTTTATAAAAAGTATTGTTAGTTATGTAATACAATTCGTTAACATTTTTGGCATTGACCGCCATCGATGTGATGGAGGCGTTGGCTTTTGGTGGCAACAGCTGCAACATCTCCCACTTCTTGCCGCGATCCGTTGATTTCAAAATACCTAGTGGCGTAGCTACAAAAATCAAATTTGCCTGTTCTTTAATTAGCTTAATATCGACAATATTGCCCGCAATTTTGTTATCAACTAAAACTTGATTGATGCTCTCCCATGTCTTGCCACTGTCATCACTCATTTGCAAACCTTTCCCTCTGACATCCGCATACATTCTTCTGCTATCACTCGGATCAATAAAAAATTTCTTGGTATCAGCCGCAAAGCGAAAAATTGTCTGCCAGCTCTTACCACCGTTGCTACTTTTTACAATATCACCGCGTGATTGGACCAAATAAATATTATCGACATTAAAATGATCTACTGCCACATCATTTATCAGAATATTCGGCATTGGATCAGTGAACACAGTATTCCAGGTACGTCCGCAATCTTCCGTTTTGCTCAAGTCATTGCGAATTGATACATATACATTGCATTTATTCTTTGGATCGATGGCGATGGCATTGACTGTGCCTTGACCCAGTGATATTGCCAGTTGCCAGCTCACTCCCCGATCAATACTATAGAGTAAACCTTGATTGGTCGTGCCATAATAGATGGTTTTGGGGTCACTGGGATCCAGCACTAACGCCGAAACGAAATCATTGGAAAAATTTGCGGCTATCCCGCCGGTTGATGCCACGGATGTTCTTTGTTCCCATTTTGTACCCGCATCCAAAGACACAAACAAACCGCCGTCGGGAATTGCCTTGGTATTTTTTGTCGTATTGACCTGCAGACAGCCGGAGACAGACAGGGAAATCAATAACAAAACGAACAGTGACAACCCTTTTTTAAAATACCCCTCTTTGTAAAATACCATATTATTATGATCTATATACAAATAATACGCAATATTTGTAATATTATTTAAATATTTAAAGCAATGTTTTCAAAAACCAAACGTGGAGCAACATTCGCGCCTAAAAATCCATATGCCGAGCTTAGGGTCTTCGACATTTTCACTATTTCCATAACAGTGTGTTCTCGCCTGGTTCTTTTTATTTTATCTTGCAAGTATATGTGCTGAACAATGTGCTTGTGGCCCAAAATCAAAAGTAAGCAATCTCTGGTAACGCCTTGCCATATTTCCAAAATTCGACTAGCTAATACAACAGCCTCTTGTCCTTTTATTTTTTTGTCAAACAATGCATCAATAATCGCAAATCTCCCGTTGATGTCCGCAGAAAAAATATCCAGTAGAGCCTCGACCTTGTTGTTGTAAAAATCATAAAAGTCTTTATTTTCCAAAAATTTTACAGCTAGCGCTGGCCGACCCTGACAAAGGCGCGAAAGGTCGCGCGCCTTTTCTCTTTGCACACCATAAACATCGACCAGGTACTCATAAATAATTTCGGCCTTGACTGGTCGAAAATGCAATATTTGACTGCGCGAAACGATAGTTGCTGGCAAGCTTTCAACATCTTGAACTATCAAAATAATAATAGTGTCTTTTTTGGGTTCCTCGAGCGTCTTGAGCAAAGCGTTGGCGCCCGACTGATTCAGTTTATCCGCGTGCTTGATGATGCCAACTTTGTAACGCCCATTGAACGAACTAAGGCTCAAGATTCTAATAAAATCTCTTACCTGCTCGACGCTAATATCTTTTCGGTCTTTTTCTTTTTTCAGAATATGAAAATCGCCATGGACATCGCTCATATTTTTTTGCCCGGAACTTTTACTGATGTTGTTATCGAATATAAATTTTTTACACGATGAGCATGTATCACATGGATACAGATCATTTTCTTGGACCTTTGCCTTCGCACAAAGAACTATTTGAGCAAAGTATCGCGCCACTGTAGTTTTACCCAGATTGTCGGGCCCACAAAAAATATAAGTCCCGCCAACTCTATTATTGATGAGGCTTTTTTTTAAATATTCGCTTATTTGATTATTGGCGACTAGCGGCCATTTGTGGGTATTCATAAATAAATTATACCACTTATTATTGGCAATGCCAACATTCACATTGTAATTTTACTATTTGCCAAATGCCTTTACGTCAGGTGAATCCATGTACCTACTGATTTATTATGCAAAATTTGTAATTTATTGCTTTTTTCACTGTTTTATGTTATGTTTTCGCCATGAATAATAACAAAGGGAAAAAAATTATTTTACTTATAGGCGATATAGTCACACTCTATCTTTCTTTGTATTTGACTCTAAGTCTGAGATATTTGAGTTTTCCGGGTAAAGACCCTTGGGCAACACATTTCTGGTCATTTTCTTTTATATTTATCGCCTGGCTAATTATTTTTTATATAAATGATTTATACAATCTGCATCTGGCGGTAAATAACGAAAGGTTTTTTCGTAAATCGCTAAAAACAATTTTAATTGCCGATTTACTGTCAGCCGCCTTTTTTTATATCAATCCGAGTATCGGCATTGCTCCCAAAACAAATTTAATTATCTTTCTATTTGTTTTTGCTATTCTGTATTTTATGTGGCGAAGAGTTTTCAACTGGACAATATCGTCATATCTACCCAAAATCAATATCGCCTTTGTTGGCTACAATAATCAGGTGAAGGAGCTAATCAAAAACCTCAAACAAAAACCACATCTCGGCTTCAATGTGGCGCTGATCGCCAGTCGACACACCAGTGAACAGATCGACGACGTTCCAGTTATTAGCTCGATTTCAAAAATCAAACCCGCGATTATCAAGTATCACATAAACACTGTTATTCTGGCGGCTGACATCAGTCACTCGCAAGAATTACGCTCAAGCCTATTTGAATGTCTACCTCTAAAAGTAAATTTTCAAAATTTTAGTGACTTCTACGAAATTATTACTGGGCGTATTCCCATCGAAGCGATTGGTGAAACTTGGTTTTTGGAAAATTTAAGTGAAGGAAATAAAAGCTCCTATGACTATATCAAAAGAGTTTATGATATTGTCATCGCCTGTTTTATTCTTCTGGTCTCGGCTATTTTCTGGCCGCTAATCGGACTACTTTTAAAAATTGAAAACAAAGAACCGATATTTTTTACACAACAAAGAATGGGCAAAGACCGAAAATGTTTTAGTATTCTAAAATTCCGTACACAAAGAACTGTGGGCACAGTTCCAGCGCCCGCCACCAAGGACGATTCCCGCACTACCCGAGTTGGTAATTTCTTACGCAAAACCAGAATCGACGAAATCCCCCAGGTCATCAATATTATTTTGGGTGACATGAGTTTTATTGGGCCGCGTCCGGAACGACCAGAAATAATTCAATCACTCGAACAAGAAGTACCCTTTTATAATGAACGCTTACTCGTAAAGCCAGGACTCACTGGCTGGGATCAGGTGTCTGGTGAATACCACTCCCCTTCGCAAGCCGATACGCTAAAAAAATTACAGTACGATTTGTATTATATAAAAAATCGCTCTCTCTATTTGGACGTTTCTATCTTACTCAAGACTGTTTCCACTGTTTTTAGTCGCGCCGGCCTATAAAAAAGCAAAAAGATTTTTGTATAGTCCAGAATAAAAATTCCTAGACTATAAAATTAAAACAATATCAATGACCAATGTCACCTCTCAAAGTGTTCTATCTCGCCAACCACGAACACTAAAACAAATAGACTCCTAAAAAAGGAGTCTATTTGTTTTAGTGCCCAGGGAGGGAATCGAAGCCCTGAAAAGGGCACACCCTCAAAGTTTCATTTAAATATTTTAATTTTTTTATCTTATTTCAAACATTACTTCTATCATTTGGCAACGCTTCTCAAAATGTTTCTTTCGCCAGCCATGAACACAGACATAAAATCAATCCCGAAAAAGGGATTATTTTTATGTCTGTGCCCAGGGAGGGAATCGAACCCTCACTCTGTTGCCAAAACGGGATTTTGAATCCCGCGCGTCTACCAATTCCGCCACCTGGGCTGATGTAAACAGAAGAAAAGCCGTCGGCTTTTCAATGTTTCTAAGAAATATTAAATTCAACAAAATTATTGAATAATTAACTCAAAAACATTATAACTTTTATTTAAAAATTTAGCAAGATACAGCACATCCTTAATAAAATCAGACTATTTTTTGGCTTCCAAAGATTTAATTTTAGTAATAATTTCTGAATTCGTCGGATTCATGCGCTGTATTTTTTTTAGATAATACAGGGCTTTCTCAGTTTCGCCCGTCTTTTCGAGTGTGAGCGCCAAGCCATACAAAGCGTTGGAATTGAGCGGCGACAATGTCACGGCGGTGTTAAAAGCATTTTGTGCGTCCTCTAGTTTATTGTCATTAAAATATAATAAACCCAATTCATAATATGCATTCGCGTCATTTGTTTCCGAGGAAAGTTTTTGCAATATCGCCAAAGCCTCGTCATTTTTATTTTGCGCCGCCAAAATTTTTGCCAAACGAAGTTCTGCTAATCTGTAATCCTTTTTTATGGCCAAGGATTGTCTAAAACTCTTTTCTGCCTCATCGTATTTTTTGGCAAAATAATAGCGCTGTCCTAGCTCGGTGAGTATTACTGGATTGGCCGGTTCGAGTGCTCGTGCCAAAGAAAAAGCCTTGAGTGATAATTGATTGTAGCCATCATCGCCTTCTGACAAATCACGATACACAGCAGCAGCCGTTTCTTGTACCACTACGCTGTTAGCCGAACTATTTTGTGCTGATTGCGCAAATTCCATTGCATTATTTTGATATTTCAATCCCTCGTCTTCGTTCCCACGATTCATTTCTCCTTTCGCTCGCTCTATATAAATCTTCACTAAAGCTAAATTATATTG
>JBBRXK010000011.1:0-15288 GCA_038248465.1 Patescibacteria group bacterium
CAGGGTTAAAACTACGCAGCTCAGCGAACGACAGGTCAATTTTTTTTGGAACCACTACACAGTCGTTTTCACACATAATTCCTCCATAATTTTTTTATACTTCAATGGTTACCTCACCACTCACACTTATAACAATTCGCGCGGACTGATGAAAAAAGTCCCGACCGTCGTACATGGGCCGCTGACAAATATACTACCTCGGCCCTCGTCGGTTTTAGTGATAGTAAAAATAATACCTTCTCCCTGATTGAACAGGTTAACTAATATAGTTGCCCCAGTGATAAAACTTTTTGGGACAGTGAAACCAATTGGACGAAAAATCGTTTTGCTCATTCAGTCACTCCTTTTAGAAAAATTTATGTCTTGATCATTTGTAAGAACTAGTATTATTGTAACACGACTTTGAAAAATAAAAAAGACCAGCTCGAGCGGGTTAGGCAAGAAATTTCCCACAGCAATCCCCGAGTCGAAAGCAGTAAACAAAATTTATTTACTATTTTCGACCCAGATGACCCTGGTAGAAAAATCCCCATGCTTGTCGTGCCTGACCCGCTCCAAATGGTCTTTTGAAAATAAAAATATGTGCTAAATCATTCGGCACACATATATTCGCTTGTTAAGGTCGATTGATTATATTAGCATACATTTTATAAGTTGTCAAGGGTAGCAGGCAGCTTGTCGTAGCCAAATGATAATGTCATAGTATAGCCAAATAGAAATGTCGTATTTTCAAATTTTGTGGTATAAAGCCTAGATTTATTAAATTAATAATACTCAATAAACACAGGTCTTTAATGCCATTTAAAAAAGATAATTGCTCCGGCCTTTATCTTTTTTAGCATTTTTCCCAATTTTCTGATAAAATATAAACATAATTATTAAATCATTAAAATATATGAACTATCGTGAACTTGTGAATCTTGGATTAAGCGAAAAGGAATCCAAAGTTTATTTGGCATCTCTTGAGCTAGGCAACTCTACGGTACAAAAAATAGCCGAGAAGGCCAAAGTGAATCGGGCAACTGCCTATGTTATTATCGAGGAGCTAGCTGCCAAAGGCTTGGTCTCTTATTTCACCGAAGGCAAAAAACAATTATTTTGTGCTGAGTCACCCGAGAAGTTGTCTTTGCTTTTTCGCGAGCAGGCGATGGAGATTCAGCGTAAGCATGAGTATTTGGAAAAGTTGTTGCCGGAACTAAAAGCACTTAAGCAAAATGAAGAAGAGCGGCCGGTGGTGCGATATTTTGAGGGCAAGGATGGGATGAGGGCCATGGCCGAGGAGTTTTTTATCTCCAATCATGATGAACCGGCAAAAATGATATATTCAGTAGACCTAATTAAAAATATTTTTTCTGAAGAGGAGATTATTGATTTAAGAAAAAGAAGACAAAATAAAAATGTTGATGTCGAAGCAATAGTAAATGATGAAAATGGCTCATTAAAAAGTGACGCGGACATCGTTATAATTCCTTCTGATAAATATAATATAACAAGTGATATAGCTTTTTTTGATAACAAAGTTAGGATTGCGACTCAAAAGGGGAAATTAGCAGGAATCATAATAGAAAATAAAGAGATTGCAAATACCTTTAAAGTTCTATTTGACTTAGCATTTAAGTCTTTAAAAGAAAAAAAGAAGGGAGCTAAATAAAATTAGCCCCCTGTTTTGTGTTTTAGGTTTAATTTACTGGGCATATTAACCAATATCATTTGGTGTTTAACTATACCAGTAAACGAACTAGGCTTTAATGACCCTCCTACTGCAATTTATATAGCAATGGGCAAATCGCTTCGATTCAGAAAAACCATCGTTGATTTTAGGAGCTGTCAGCAATTGTGCATAGCCCCTGCTTGATAATAACCTGACCAGTGGCGTTTAATCTGTGTTTTTTTAGCATCCCATTTTCAATCCTCCTATACAATTTTAATTTTATAGAGGCACAAAAACCTATTAGGGCTCCAGTCTCGATACTTTGAGACTGGCGCTACCCTTTCGGTGTTTGTCAGCCGTTCATGGCTCACCTCCGGTTAAGGTTTAAGTTGTTAAGTAACGATATATCAATGAATATTGCAAGAATGTTGTTTGGGATTTCCCTAGTGGAAGAGGTAAGGTTCATCCAACAGAAAAACCACTTAAATTATTTGAATATCTTGTTAAAGCTAGCTCAAGTGAATGTGATGTAGTTTGCGACCCATTTATGGGCAGTGGAACAACAGGAGTAGCCTGTAAAAACTTAAACAGAAACTTTATAGGAATAGAGTTAGATGAAACTTACTTTAAAATAGCAGAAGAAAGAATAGAGTATGAAATTTGAACAAAACAGATTATATCTATTAGTAGATAGAGCAAGTTAAGCGATATCACAAGATTGACGGAAAAAATGTAGAAGAGCTACTTGATAAAATTAAAATTTGGGACGGATATCTATCTAGTGGAGTTGATGAAAAAGGATATTTTGTAATGAGTGACAAAAATCCCAAAGGCATGTTTGATTATTACAATGTTTATGATGTACTGCTGATTGAGGATTTGCAGGAGAATGAAGATTTTGTTGAACATGCTATTTTTACGCCGAATTGCAAAATGATTCAAAGTGAACATTTGTTTATGTATGGCAGCGGAGAAGGCTCTCTAAAAAATGAATTTGATACCTGGAAAAATGATTTTCAAAAAATAATAAAATCATATTCCAAAGACACCTTATTAGTTTTTATTGATTGTCATATGTGAGATAAAAAAATAAAAAACGCTACTCGTTAATATTTTGTAAATATTTTTATAATATATTAAGGGGTAGAGTTTTTAAGATAAAATTAACAGGGAGGTGGCCTATGGCTTGCCAAGACTGCAGTAAAAGGAGTTGCGGAGATTGTAAGGGCGCAAACATCTTGTCCACGATTCATTATGCGGACAAAAATCGTCGTCGTCGTCGTAAAACTATCGTCGAGAAACGAGTTGGTCGTTATACTCGCTACGACGAGATGATTGGGTGCGCCTGCTGTGGCGCCTGGTCTGACGGCAAAAACCTTTGCATTTTCTGTAGTGACTGAGGAGAGAAATCCTCGGTCCGGCTTTGAATTTAACGGACCTAAAAGTGGAGGAAGCCCACGTAAAAAAAGCTGATGAAATGGGGGAAGCGATAAAAGCAAAAAAAGCAAAAAAAGCAATAAAAGAAAAAAAGGAGGAGGGAGATGGGAAATAAAAAAGTTCCGAAGAGGATTAGGATCAAATTGCCAAATATCGCAATTGAAATCCTGCGAAAATGCGGTGGAGCTCATTCAAGTCCAAAGGGGAAGAAGGGCTACAACCGCAAAAGCGATAAACAAAACTTCGATAAGACCAAGAATGAGGATTCTGGTCTTTTTTATTTGGTATATTTTTGGGCAAGACTCGGTATTGCCAAATTTGATAATTTATGCTAGAATTAAAAAATAAAGCAATGATCATTATTTTCTAAAAAAAGGGGGGGGGAAAATGGGGAAAGAAACAGTAAATTGTTTAATAAAAATAATAGAGATCACGCCCAGTTATCAAATAGATTCAGTTTCGTTGGATATCGCGGAAATTGAATTTAGTGACCCGAATCACTATGATTTGGTGATTAGGGAGATTGAAGATTACTGGTTACTACTCGACCGTTGGAGCGAAAAGGTTGAGTGGGTAATTGAGGAACTTAAGAGGAAACGAGACTTGATCTCGAAAAATAATTGAAATTCAAAAGCCACCGCCTTAAACAAGCTGGTGGCTGTTTTTTTAAAAAGTTATCCACCATTTTTACACTTTTCCACAGGCTAAAGACTCTTGTTAAAACCTATGGTTGTGATATTCTAAGAATATAAATCGGACGAATTACGAATATAAGCAAAAGCCCCAGAGGCTTGACTTAACAATATGTAGTGGTATAATATAGACAGGTATACAAAATGTAGTGGTTTGAGTAAAATACTTGAACTAGCGTACAGACAACACCTTTTCTTGCCTCCTTTACAAAATAAAGCAAGCGCTATGGGTGTTTTTTTATTGAAAAATTGTTCCAGCGTATACCCAAATTTGAATTAAAATAATAAAAGAAAAAAATGCGATGCCCAGTTTGTTTAAATGAAGATACAAAAGTAGTCGACTCGAGAGTGGCTAGCGATGGACTTTCGATCAGACGTCGCCGGGAATGCCTGAAATGTAATTTTCGTTTTTCTACTTATGAGGAAGTGGAAATCCTAGAGCTTACCGTCATCAAGAAAGATGGACAAAAACAAGCTTACAACAGAGACAAAATAATAGCTGGACTCAAACGATCTTTAGAAAAAAGACCAATATCACAAGAAGATTTCAAAAAACTAGTTAATGCTATTGAGCGCGACCTACAAGCCCTTCGTGCCAACGAAGTAGAAAGCGAGAAGATTGGTAAAATAATTATGAAGGAGTTAAAAAAAGTCGACAAGGTAGCATATATTAGATTTGTGAGTGTTTATGAATCATTTGATGATATACAAACTTTTCAAGAGGAACTGGACAAATTAGTCAACAAAGGACAGGAGAGTCGAAAATCGCGGAAATAAACTGGCTCAATTAATAAAACCTCAATAAATCCCCATGCCAAAAGAAACAATCAAAAAAATTATTAAAAGGTCAGGAGAAATAGCCGACTTTGATAAAAGCAAAATCGTTGAAGCAATTTACAAAACAACCATAGCCATAGACCGAAAAAACCGCGCACTGGCGGAGAAATTGGGGGATTTGGTGGTTGATGAGATAAACGAAAAATTCCATGTACGCAGTATCCCGGCCATCGAAGAAGTACAAGACGTTATTGAGCAGGTTATAATCAAAAACAATCACACCAAATTGGCCAAGTCATTTATTTTATACCGCGAACAACACAGACAACTCCGCGAAATCGTCGACGAAAATGTGGAGGAGAAACTGATGAAAGATTATTTGGGCAAGTTGGACTGGCGCCTCAAAGAAAACAGCAATATGAGTTTTTCGGTGCAGGGCCTCAACAACTACATTGCCTCATCTATTTCGGCGCGTTATTGGTTGAACAAGCTATATCCAGTAGAAATTCGCAATGCCCATGTCAATGGTGATTTTCATTTGCACGATCTCGGCATGTTGGCACCATACTGTTGCGGTTGGGATTTAAAAAGCTTGCTTATTAAAGGTTTCGGTGGAGTTGATGAAAAAACGCAGAGCAAACCACCCAGACACTTCCGCTCGGCACTTGGACAGGTTGTAAATTTTCTTTATACCTTGCAGGGTGAGGCTGCCGGAGCACAGGCCTTTGCCAATTTCGATACTTATCTGGCACCATTCATTAGATACGACAAACTTAGCTACAAAGATGTGAAGCAAGCAATTCAGGAATTTGTTTTTAATGTTAATGTTCCGACTAGAGTTGGCTTCCAAACACCGTTTACCAATATTTCACTAGACGTAACACCTTCCAAGACGACTGGCGAAGAGAGTGTGATTATTGGAGGCGAAGTAATGCCCACCAAATACAAAGATTTTCAAGAAGAGATGGACACATTTAATCGCGCTTTTGCCGAGGTGATGATCGAGGGCGATTCCACCGGACGCGTATTTTCCTTTCCTATTCCTACCTACAGTATCGATAAAGAATTCGACTGGGACAAAGAATCTATGAAGCCAGTCTGGGAGATGACCGCCAAATATGGCATTCCGTACTTTTCCAACTTTATAAATTCCGACATGAACAGAGACGATGCTCGCAGTATGTGTTGTCGTTTGCGTCTCGACAATCGAGAGTTGCGCAAACGTGGTGGCGGATTATTTGGCGCCAACCCGCTCACCGGTAGCCTAGGAGTAGTAACTATCAATCTATCCCGCATTGGTTATTTATCCAAAGATAAAAAAGAATTCAAAGAGAAACTGCGAAAACTCATGAACCTGGCCAAGGAGAGTCTCGAGATCAAGCGCAAAGTTATTGAAAAATATTCCGACGAAGGACTATATCCTTATTCCAAATATTATTTAGAGGATATTTATGCCCGTTTCGGTAGTTACTGGCAGAATCATTTCAATACGATCGGCATCAACGGCATGAATGAAGCAGTACGAAATTTCCTCAAGAAAGATATTTCTACTGAAGAGGGCAAAGTGTTTGCCGAGGAGATTCTGGATTTTATGCGCGAGGCGCTCATGGATTATCAAAACGAAACCAACAACCTTTACAATTTAGAAGCGAGTCCGGCCGAAGGCGCCACTTATCGCTTTGCCAAGAAGGACAAAGAATTGTACCCAGAGATCATAGTCGCCAATGACGAGTTGGTGCGCAGTAAAGGCGTAGATCCATATTACACCAATTCCACCCACTTGCCAGTCGGCTTTACTGATGATATATTTGAAGCACTGGATTTGCAAGACAGGTTGCAAACAAAATATACAGGGGGCACAGTTTTGCATGGATTTATTGGCGAACGTATCAAAGACATTGAGAGTTGCAAAAAGCTAGTGAAAAAGATTTGTGAAAACTATCATTTACCATATTTCACCATCACACCGACATTCTCTATTTGTCCAAAACATGGCTACTTGCCTGGTGAACACAAGTATTGTCCAAAATGCGATAAGGAAAACAAATACAACGGGAAAGACGACTCGGTATCTGTGAAAGTGCGTCCGTCAGTGAGCGCCGCCGAACTCGACAGCCTGGAAAGGAGCTTGATTCAAGCGATGGCTTAATTCAATTAAGAATTAAGAATTGACCACTAATAATAGATAGTGGACAAATGGCAATTAGTTTTATTAAAATAATAAAAAATTTGGAGTTTTTAGTCCCCACTACTAATCTCTAAATGGTTAATCCCCAAAAAATATGAGTCCTATCAAAACAAAAAGACAAGAATGCCAGGTTTATTCTAGAGTTAATGGTTGGTACACGCCGACTAAATGTTGGAATAAAGGCAAACAATCAGAGTACGCCGACCGCAAAACTTACGAAGTTTGCAAATAAATAATTTGTATAAATTTCCGATATGATTATAGGTGGTCTCGAAAAATTCAGTTTGATTGATTACCCCGAACATTTGTCCGCAATAGTTTTTACCCAAGGATGCAATTTTCGTTGTCACTTTTGCTACAACCCCATGCTTGTCGTGCCCCACACCTCATTGTCTATTCAAGGTGAAAAAGATCTTGAAATGGAGTCTGACAAGCTTGAAAATACTGCCCACGAGGCAGGTCGTGAGAAGAGCTTTCCTCTAATAACAGAGGACAGCTTTTTTCTTTTTTTGAATTCACGTATTGGCAAATTAGACGCGGTCGTGATAAGTGGTGGTGAGCCAACATTGCGAAATGATTTACCAGAATTTATTCGCAAGATAAAAGCTCTAAATTTCAAGGTTAAACTCGACACCAACGGTACAAATCCGGAAATGCTCCAAAAGCTACTCGAAGAAAATTTGCTCGACTATATTGCAATGGACATAAAAGCGCCCAGAAACAAATATGATTTGGTGGTTGGTGCTCAGCCTGATTTGAATAAAATCGCCGAAAGTATTAAAATAATAATGTTATCACGAGTGCTCTATGAATTTCGCACGACTATCGTGCCTGGGCTACACAAGAAAGAAGATATAAATTTGATGGGCGAGATGATTCGGGGCGCCAGCAAGTGGTATTTGCAAAAATTTGAAAGTGACACAAAATTAGTAAATGATAACTTTGAAGGGCAAGTATCATTTAGCGACGGAGAATTTGTAGAAATGGTGCAAAGGGCCAAACAGTTTGTTAATTACTGCGATTATAGATGAAATAGGCAAAAGAGTTTAAGTGCATTGTCTAGGGATATTACAGCATAATAAAATATAAAATTACAATATGCCCGTCGATTTACAAAACGAAGACAGTAGTCAAAAAGAAATAACAGACTTGCTCAAAAAGAACATCGCACTTACCGAGGAAATTTTGCGGCTTACCAAAGACAACCACAAAGTTTTGTGGTGGCAAAGTTTATTTGGCTACATAAAAATATTCATGATTGTGATTCCACTGATACTCGGATTTATTTACTTACCACCACTGTACGAAAAAATGATCAAGTTTTATGAACAAATAATAAATCTGAATAATAGCGCAAGCTCCTTTAATCCAGCGACTATCAATTTTGATAGTTTGACACCAGAGTTTATCAAGAACATGCGAAAATAATAATTACGAACTAACTAATATATGCGAAGCCACGAAATTCTTTTGTTTTTATTTAAAAAATATCATTTACTAATTGGTAAGTAGCAAAATATATACTAAGTATTTTTGAAAAAAAAGTTTTAGAAAAATTAATGTTTGTGCCCGCAGGAAGAGTGACGACTTATCTAGAGCTAGCCAAAGCTGTTGGCAAACCGCATGCGTCGCGAGCCGTTGGTAATGCCCTCCACAAAAATCCGGATGCGCCAATTGTGCCATGTCATCGAGTAGTGAAGACGGATGGAAGTCTGGGGGGATACGCGCGTGGCGCAAGCAAGAAGATAGAATTGCTTGAAAATGAGGGGGTTTTGCTCGAGAAGGGGAAAGTGTTAGATTTTAAAAAGAAATTATTTTTGTTTGCATAATATAGGAAAGTCATGCCCAAAGCATGACTTTTTTCTCCTCTATACTTATTGCCACTTTTGCTCTGAACCCGGCAAATTGCTTTTAGTTTATTTATGGTTAAAAGTATATTATAAAAATAGTACTATTAATTACAGCTGAATTATTTTTCTAAAATATACGTATTATTAAGTAGTTATAAGAAATTAAGCAAAAAATATGGACAATAAGAAATATTTTATCGGAGTTTTAATAATATCGATAATTCTCAGCACTTTTAGTGGTGCTTTCTTTGGTTTTATAGCTGGTTCATTGCCGGGAGCACAAGGATCCAGTCTGAGCGAAAAATGGAAAAATGTTATGACCGGGAACAAAGCAAAAGTGGCAATAAATATAGAGGAGAAAAAAGACGAAATACAAATTATTAAAATCGAGGAAGAATCTAGTGTCATCACTACAGTGGAAAAATCATCACCCGCAGTGGTAAGCATAATTATTTCCAAGGATTTGCCAATAATCGAAAGATATTACCAGAATCCGGGAGGAGATACTGGTTTGTTCGATGATTTTTTTGGTGGACGATTTAATAATTTTTTTAATCAACCAATGTATCGCCAAAATGGTACACAAAAACAAGAAGTCGGTGGCGGTTCGGGATTTTTAGTTTCGGCAGATGGTTATATTTTGACAAACAGGCATGTTGTTTCTGATGAGGCGGCGAGCTACACAGTCCTTATGAACGATGAAACAAAACATGAGGCAAAAGTTTTGGCAAAAGATGCATTTAATGATGTGGCTGTATTAAAAATTGAAGGAACAAATTTACCATATATCGAGTTGGGGGACAGCTCGAATCTAAAAGTAGGTCAAAGCGTAATTACGATTGGAAACTCGTTGGGAGAATTTAGGAACACCGTCTCAACTGGTGTTGTTTCTGGGCTCGCGCGAAATATTAGCGCGGGTGAAACGGGGATGAGCTCTGAAGAATTAATTGATGTAATTCAGACTGATGCCGCTATAAACCCGGGAAATTCGGGTGGCCCGCTCTTAAACATCACTGGACAGGTAATCGGCATCAATACAGCCGTTGCGCAAAACGCGGAAAATATTGGTTTTTCTATTCCGATTAATTCGGTAAAAAACATTTACGATAGTGTAAAAAAATATGGTCGTATTGTAAGGCCTTGGTTGGGAGTTCGTTATAGTATGATTGATGGTGGCCTCGGCAAAGACAATAATCTGGGCGTAGACAAAGGCGCGCTCATTGTTAGTGGCGACAAAACAAATGATGTCGCCATTGTCCCGGGTTCACCAGCTGAAAAAGCGGGGCTAAAAGAAGGAGACATTATTAAAGCCGTTGATGGTGAAGAAATAAATATACAAAACCCCCTCTCGAGATTGATCGGCAAATATAAGGTGGGCGATGAGATAGAGTTAAAAATTAGTAGAATCAACGAGGAAAAAAATATAAAAATAAAACTGGAGGAAATGAAATAAAAATAAAAAAATCCGCATTAAGCGGATTTTTTTGCTCTAAGAATGACCGATTATGTTAGTAGTTGTCTTGGATTTTTTTATTTCTTGATAGTAATACTCTTCTAGCAAAAAAATAGCTTCTATGATGAGAGAGTTCTCTTTGACCGAGGCAAATTTTTCATTTAATTCGCGACTTATTTCATCCATTGATTTTAAACCTTGGCGGTTACTTGGTCTACTCGGGTCCATCATGGCCTGGAAGGCATCAACCACTGCCAAAATCTTGGTTAACTTTAGCGCCTCTTTATTTTTTACTAGTTCATCGAGATCAATGCCATAGGAATTTTTTTGAAACCGATGATGAGCACCGACAATCAAGCCAACTGTTTCGTTCCAGTCTTTTAGTGAATCAGAGCTTGCTTCCGCATGCTTATTAATTTCCGATCGATCCTCGCTGCTCAGGGCAGTTTTTTTATTTAGAATATTAGGGTCTAGTTTGGTCTTGCCGTAGTCATGAAGTAGGGCAGAGGCCATAAGATTTTTAGCTTCCTCTTCTTTTAGTTTGTTGCCCAGTTTATTTATAAGAAAGGCTGAAATATTTCCCACCTCCAGTGAATGCTGAAGAGTTGCTAGGTCGTGGTTTTGTAACTCCAGCAAGTGTTCATGAACGAATTTGTCTTCGTTAATTATTTCACAGGGTTTGTTGTAGCAAGTTTCTAAAACTAAGTTTTCAAATTTGGATGTTTGCTCGAGGCGACCTTGGCTCTCGTCATAAATATTTTGTGGTGCAAATTCGTTTCTCATAATATTTAATTTTTTAAATTAATTTTGTTAGATTTAAGATTTTGTCTATATTTGTGTTTGCGGTGCAGATAACTGAATCGCCTGCTCCATAAAAAATACTGAGAGTTTTATTTTTTAAAATTGCCCCGCAACAAAAAACAACTTTGGGAACAATTTTTTTCTTGGCGTTTTCCTGTAAATATTTTTTTAATTCGAGTTTAGACATATTTTCCATTTTGTCTAGCCCACCCGAAATCACGTCTACAATCCCGCCAAGCTCATAATCCATAATGGGTTCAAATATGGCATCAGTTGATCTATGAATTATTTTTCGGGGATTATTTAAATCAAGCAATAAGAAGCCAATTCGGTAGCAATATTTTTTGTCGATTCCGTGGTACAAAACGAGCCAACCCTTTTTGGTTTTGATCGGCGGAGGACCCATCTCTACGAAGGTATTGTCAAAAAAATTTCCGCGCCGGGCACCGAGGAACGGTTTTTGGTCGCCAGTCCAATGCAGGCCGTCACTAGAAGTGGCGAACCAAATATTATATTCACCAAAGAGCATATAGAATTGTCCGTTAATTTTTTCGGGAAAAATAGCGCCGGACTTTGACCATTCTTTTTGTTTTAATTTAGTGAATATTTTTCCTTCTTCGTTCCATTTTTTGTAAACTCCGCCAGCTTCATCAAAGCTCCAATCAGAAAAAACTGGTCCATGCTCTTGCCATTTTTTCAAATTCGGGGAAGTGGCGATTGATAGTCGAGGAGTAATGCCGTCGAAGGCAGTGTAAGTCATATAAAACATGTCGTCAATTTTGGTGATCCGCGGATCCTCGAGACCTCTTTTTTCAATTTTGTTTTCGCTAGTTAGTAATGGTGATTTAAATCGTTTAAATTTTTCTCCGTCCTTAGATACAGCATAGCCAATATCTGATTTCCAATTTTTACCGTGGCCGATCGCGCGGTAATATAGGTGATATTTCTCGTTACAAAAAATCGCTCCCGGATTGTAGAGTTTTTCTGATTCCCAGTGGTGTTTGGGGTTAGGTCTTAAAATGGGGTTTTGCTTGGAGCGATTGAACATTTACAAAATATTGATTCTTTAGCCTTGGCAAGTGTTATACGATTGGTGTGTTTGGTGATGATGGGGTAGTGAGTGGAATTGTAGTCATCACGCCCTCACCAAGTAGTTTGCGGTAGACGTAAGTTGTGGCGATGTAAGTGGTTGGGATCGTAAAAAATAGCCCCACCCCCAAGCAGAGAAGCCCCGCTAAGTTAATCAATGCTAAGAGCATCCCGAAGAGAAACAAATTCATTTTTTGGCCATTGGTGATATTCGCGCTCGCCCGAAAAGCGTCCATTGGCTTCATGTTTTTGTCTATTACAAAATAGGTCATAAACATGTATTTGTAGGACCAGATAATTCCGGGCACAATCAAAAGAATGAGACCGCCAAAAATTATTAATCCATAAAGCAAGCTAGTCAAAATATAATCGACAAATCTTTCGGAACCAGCCATGATATCGTTTAATGAAACCGCCTGGTTATCATTTATTTTTAGTGTAATTTTTAGAACGCCCATGCCAATAAACGCGGAGATACAGTAGTTGATAATTGAAATTATATAAGACATTGAACCTACCCGCTTGGCTAGCGCGCCGGTGATTAAATTTACAATAATTACAACAATAAAGATGGACACGAAAAGCCAAAAATTTACCTTCATTTTTTCCCAGGCAAATTTAATAGCCTCACTAAAAACAAATTTTTTTTCCATAGTTTTTTATTAAATATTTATAATACCTAATA
This sequence comes from Patescibacteria group bacterium, assembly GCA_038248465.1. Taxonomy (GTDB): domain Bacteria; phylum Patescibacteriota; class Patescibacteriia; order Patescibacteriales; family UBA12075; genus JBBRXK01. The sequence goes on from JBBRXK010000011.1 coordinate 12,624, forward strand.
TAAGTATAACAATAAAAAGGGGTAGTTGGCAATTTTTTTTGAAAATTAACAACACACTGAATCGAAATTTGGGTCGAAGACATTGATATAAAAAGTTTTAGAAAGCGGGGAAGCATTAATTAGCTTCCCTAATAAACAAACGCTACCTTTTCGCTGAGTCTCGTTGAAGAGCAATAGACCGTATCTTAAAAAGATCTTTTAGATATGCATTACACCCTTCTTCGGTCATTTCCAGCATTGCCTCATGGTCCATGTCGAGCGATGAGTGGAGTTCATTTTCTCTTATCCATAATCTGTTCCACCACATCAAAACTTTTTTGTTCCAAATGAATCGTTTGATTCTGCCTGGATAATCGCTTATTTCCAAGCATAGAATGTACATAAACAATACTAGTTTTCTGGTTGGTGTCATTTTTCCCTCCTTGGTTAATGTTTTAAAGAGCTTTCTAAAACTTTTTATCTTTTGACGTAAACAAATATCACAAGTTATGCCTTGTTATTGAAATTAAATATTGATTATTCTCTTACTTTCATTATATCACCAAACTTCAATTTTCGTCAGCGCAATTTGGGTGAAAGAATTTTTTATTCCTTGACGTTAATTATATTTGGAAAAATTCTGTAACCGCATATGCTGGTGTTATGTGTAGTAAATTTTTTTATCCTAATTATTCTTTTCTTAATTTACTTTTTTTATTCTATTTTTAAAATAAATTTTTTTGTTTTTGATTTTGGGCAGAGGGTCGAGGTGCTTGTCCGCATTGGGAGGGAATGACCGAAATCAAAAACTCCTTATTGGTTTTTTTATTTGTTTTGTTGTTTTAAAAAATAAGAGTAGCCTTTTTCTTCAACAGTTTCGTCTACCTTAACTAAAAAAGTTTTTAACTTTAACATTTGCCATGCATATTTCATTTTTAAAATTTTTCTTTTGAATGTTTCTTCCCATTCTGCGGGTATTGCAATGGCGTAAATTCTAGCCCTGTTTTTGTCATTTCCCTCTATGCTCATCCTTGATAATATTTGGCCCAATAAAGTGTAAAAACCATTATGCTTCATTTGGTTATTAGCCTTGCCACCACCTTTTACTTCAATTAATAAAATTTTTCTCCATTTTTGATGCCATGCAGTGATGTCGCATCCGTGCTCCCCAATGTTTCTTGGTAAGTTTGTAAGACTCCATCCTTTTTTATTAAGGTGCGCTCTTAATATTCTTTCTACGCTTGGTTCAGTTAGCGTAGAGATTTTTATGTCATTTTTTTTCATAAATAAAATTACTAAGTCCAAGGATCTGAAATTTATTTTATCAACTTAACGATAGTCTCTTCAAAGATGTTTTCGGCGTCGTTCATGCTCATTGGGAATGAAAAATTTTTGTTTTCATAATCTGCGCTAATAAAATATTTAAAATCTCGCACAAAGTCGTTTTTTAAAATATCTTTATTAACCATTCCATAATATCCTGATTGAGTCCGTAGTACCAGTAAGCTAAACCAAAACATTTCGCCTCCATTAAAAAAATCGGGGGGATATATTGCAAGACGTGATGCCCACTCATTTTGATATTCGTATAGATTTTTGTAATAATCAGAAAATAATTCCGATGAGATATCTAAAAACTGATTAGAATTTTTATTGTATTTGTAAAACGAGGTAAAAAACATTGGATATGAATCGGAGAATGATACTTTAAAATAACTGAATCTGTCATCAAATTGAACCTGATAGAGTTCGTTTTCTTTGGAGTAAAAATTTCCATCTGATTCAATATTGCCGAAATCAACTAATTCTCCAATACTAAATTTTCCATCTTCACATTTTATAACTCTTTGCTGAAAACAGCAGTGGTTTCCACCGCTATATTCCTTTGTAATATAATATTCATGGTTATTGGAAGTGACTTTTATTATTTTCATTAAACTAAACCCTTTAATTTGCTTGTTAAGCTCAGGGTTTGAATTGTTTATTACATTAATATAGACTTCATCAGCAAATATAACTTTTTCATCCGCTGTTTTTCTATATGGATCGGGAATATATGTAAATTCAAGCGTTGAATTTCCGCAATTTAACCTTGGAAAATTTTTTGGCTCTTCTTCAAGATTATTGTTGAAAATAGATTCAATTCCGACAACAACAAAACCCTTGTTTTTAATAAAATTTCCCAGCTCACTCTTTCTTTTTAATTCATCTGTTCCATATTCTTCAAAAAGAGCCACGGAGCTTGTCGCAATAGTCGTTTTTTTCTCCAAATTTGAAAAATCTTCAACCCCATTCTTCTTGTTAATGAGCCACAAAATAACAATAAATATAAAGATAATAAATAAGCCAAGTTTTTGTAACCATCGAGTATTTTTTTCTTGTATAGTTGAGTTATTCATATCACTTATTGCTAAAACAGTTTTATGGCTTTGTGGTTTCCGTTAACATCTTTCTTATTTAATATCAATTTTAGATAATCGTTCTTTTTGTTTATAACATCATTTTTAAAATTATTATAACCGCGTGCGGAAGGATGAATTAGCCCAAGAACAAATTTGTTTGGAAAGCTTAATGAACAAAATTGAAAAGCCAAATTTCCCAAAGTAACTATCGTTGTTTCATTTGGCAAGGAATTTATTTCTTTGACTAAAAATCTATCAATGCAAATTCTGAGAGTCTGGACTGG
>JBBRXK010000012.1:0-14601 GCA_038248465.1 Patescibacteria group bacterium
GAATAATTTGTGCCATCACCCATGATGGGATCATAGGCTTGGTCGGTGACAGCCTGCGAACTACTAGAATTGTTTGTTTTTTCTTGATCGTATGCTGGTTCTAGTATTTTTGTGTAATCAATTTTTTCTTTCGAAAGTCTTTTTTCTATTTCTGAAAATTTTAAAAATATAGTTAAAATAGTCAGAGCAAAAATGATTACAAAAATTATCAAAAGTGTTTTGGCCAATTTCTTGATTGTCGGCAAAAAAAAATTTGTCATTGCCTGATATTTAAACTATAATGTAATTAGAAAAAAGATGCACAGCTACCTAGCTCGAATAAACAAATTATAACATTTTTCTATGAAAAAGCCAAATGTAGAAATAATTGAAAAAGAAGAAGAGCTTCGTTTTAACAAGAAGTTAAAACGGAAGAAAATTTCGATTAGAGTGAGTGGTGCTAATGTCAAGAAGATAGCGAAAATTATTGCCGCTAAAGAACCATAGATTAAATTTCCACTGGTTAGAAAAAAAATGAAATCAAAAAACCAATTTTATAATGAGAAGCAAAATTAAGCGAAAATTCACAAGCTAGCGCCAATAATTATGTTGAAACACGACTATAAGTCATTCTTCAATTCGAAAGAAAATTTAAAAAACACCCTAACGATTCTTTTGTTATTTATTGCTAGCATAACTCTTCTAAATTTTTTTTATCGAACAATCAACTTTGATGAAGGCGTTATATTGAATGGCGCTTGGAAAATGTACAATGGACAAATTTTGTATCGTGATTTTTTTGAGTATGTTGCCCCCGGGTCATATTATCTGGTTTGGGCAATTTTCAAAATATTTTCCCCACTTTATTTTTATGCACATATTTTTTCTTTGATATTCATGGCTGTTGCCTGTTATTTTTTGTACTTGTCATTTTTATTAATTAAGAAAAACCGACTGTTGGCTGCGGCCAGCGCCCTGATCTGGTTTCTTTTGATGAGTATCGTGCCACTTATTAATCACAATACTTACAGTGTTTTGATTGTAATAACATTTTTGTTTTTGTTTTTAAAATTTATAGACACCAAAAAGAACCTCTATGTTTTTTTGGCAGGCATCGTTACAGTTTTTGTGATATATTTTTTGCAAACTAGAGGACTGGCTGTATTTCTGGCTACCATCGGTTTTTTTATTATTTTTTATAACTCTTACAAAAGACATATTTTGTCGTATTTAGCAGGAATTTTTTTGACTGCAGTTATCGCCTGGTTTATTTGGGGGGACTATATCTATCGCAATCTACAAAAAATATCGGGAACATACCAAGAGATGAATACATATTTATTGAATCGGGATAAGTTGATCGACATTTTTGTTATATTAATTTGTTTTTTTGCCTACAAACAATATGCAAAAAATCACAAAATCGTATTTTTGATAATATTGCAGATTTCTCTTTTGTTATCGATTTTAAATTTGCCTGACTATTGCCACTTGGTTTCCATTTCGTTCTCAGCAATTATTTTGTTCATCATACTCGTGCGAGATTATCTTGAAACTAGCAATCGGAAATACTGGTGGGGATATGGATTTTGTTTACTCCTAATGGCTTTGTCGTTCATGACTTTTCATAGTAAAGGTTTTCCATTTTATTCTGGGGCAAACAAGTTTTTGGGTGAGCTGAAAGAATTAAGCGCAAACAAGAAAGTTTATATTCGACCATTCAATGCGGGTTTATACTTTGAGTTACAAAAGGAAAGCCCATACTATTCAGATGGCCTGGAAATCGAGCGAAATCAAGAAGTTCTTGAACGTAATTACCAGATGTTTTTAGAGCAAAAGCCAGATTTGGTAATTACAAATTATGCTTCAGTTCGTAAGCTCAATTACAAATATAATAAAATTGATGACTATATCGCGGATAATTATAAGCAAACAAAACAATTTGGTTCACTTATTTTCTGGGAAATAATTAATTAATACTACAAGCCCCTGGCCCTAATCATATGAAAAAACTTTATCTCTTTTTTGCATTTTTTGCTTGTTTCTTTTTTTTCCTGATAATAAACAAGGCGCAGGCCGAAGAAATTTCGGATTTTACCGAGACGATCAATATTCAAAAAGACGGATCTCTTATTGTTGAAGAAGTGATTAGCTATGATTTTCAGGGTGAGTCCAAACATGGCATTTATCGAGATATCCCATTCAAATACAAGGCGCGCGGTGGTAATTACAATTTACGACTGGAAGTTGTGAGCGTTACTGACGGAACGGACCATAAATATAATTATACAGTAAGCAATCAGGGGGACAACAAACAGATCAAAATTGGCGACGCTGATATATTGGTAGAGGGTAAAAAAATTTACAATATCAAATACAGAATAAAAAGAGCGATTAATTTTTTTAATGACAATGATGAATTGTATTGGAATGTGACGGGAGATAAATGGCCGGTCGAAATAAAACAAACAAAAGCAATCATCGTTTTGCCAGAGATTAGCGACGAAGCAGGCCTGAAGATGGATTGTTTTAGCGGGCCAACCGGCTCAACTGATCAATGCGTGTCATCTCGCTTCGAATACCTTGGTGTTGGCAAAGTAAAAGAAGCGGTCTTTATCGATGATATTTTGCAAGCTGGCTACGGATTTACAATCGTGCTAGCCTTGCCCAAAGGACTAGTAGATGAGCCAACACTCATTTCCAAATTGATCGATACGGTGAAAGATAATTTTATCTTGGCCTTGCCCTTGCTCGTATTTATATTTTTCTATTATCTTTGGCATAAAAAAGGACGAGACGCCAGAGGGCGAGGGACAATAGTAGCGCAGTTCGATGCGCCCGTCGGACTTAGCCCGATGGCGGTGGGTACATTGTATGACGAAAAAGCGGATAACAAAGATTTTTCCGCAAATATTATCAATCTGGCGGTGAAGGGGTATCTAAAAATAGTGCAGACAGAGCAAGGTCTGATTTTCAAAAGACCCGACTACGCTTTGCTCGCGCTTTCCTCCACTCAGCCTATCACAAAAAGCGAACGATCTATTCTTGATGCGATTTTCAAGGAAGATAATCTGGAGACAGATGCAAAAAAAATAGCGGAAATAAAAACTCTTGCCAATCTGTCCGAGTTTGATAAAATGGTTTTTTTGTCGGATCTCAAAAATGTTTTTTATAAAGCTCTGAGTAAAATCAAGTCCGATATCTATGCCGAGTTAGCAGAACAAGGTTATTACAAAAATAATCCGCAGAATGTGCGGACGGGCTATACTGTTTTTGGTATATTTTTGATTTTTTTCGGCATTTTCGTTGGCTCGATCTTGGGGCTTCTCGCGATTTTTAGTATAGTGTTGAGCGGTTTTATTGTCATTATTTTTGCGCGGATAATGCCTGCAAAAACTGCGAAAGGCGCACTGGCCAAAGAATATATTCGGGGATTAAGAGTTTATTTGAACGTAGCCGAAAAAGATCGAATCAATTTTCATAATGCACCGGAAAAGAAGCCGGAGATTTTTGAAACGCTCTTGCCCTTTGCGATGGTTCTCGGAGTGGAAAAACAATGGGCAAAACAATTTGCGGATTTGTATATTGATCGACAGCCAAGTTGGTATGCTGGCAGCAACACCAATGTGTTCTCATCAATGGCGCTCGTCAACAGTTTGAAATCATTTAGCACAAGCGCTGGCGCTGTGGCCTCATCCGCGCCCTCATCGGCTTCGTCCGGCGGTTCGGGTTTTTCTGGTGGCGGCTCGGGCGGGGGATTTGGTGGTGGTGGAGGAGGATCTTGGTAGTCAATTGAAAATTAAGAATTATCCGCCCGAGAATGGTAGTTTCGCTTATCAGGGGTGGGGTAATATGAGAAAAGAAATAATTTTTTTATATTAAGAAAGTGCTAATAAAATAAAAAAAATGAAATTAATATCGTGGAATATAAATGGCATTCGGGCTGTGATTAAAAAAGGGTTTTTGGAGTATTTGGCTAGTGAGAAGCCGGATGTTTTGTGTTTACAGGAGATCAAAATTGGGGAGACGGCGCGCGCGAAGGAACAATTTGATTTTGCTGATTATGAAGAGTTTTGGAATTCGGCGGAGCGACCAGGTTATAGTGGCACCATGACCTTGGTGCGTCATGGCATCTCTGTTACCGCTGTACCAAAATTTGACTGGGACGATGAAGGCCGGATTCAGATACTCGAGTTTGCTAAATTTTATTTAGCCAATGTTTATTTTCCCAACGCCAATCACGAGTTGTCGCGCCTAGATTTCAAAATAGATTTCAATGACCAGTTGTTAAAAGAAATAAAAAAATTGGAAACAAATAAACCATTTTTAATTTGTGGCGATTACAATGTTGCGCACCAAGAGATCGATTTGGCACGGCCAAAAGAAAATGTAGGATGTCCCGGCTTTACTAGTGAAGAACGTGATTGGATGAGCAAGTTTTTGGGCAATGGCTTTGTGGATATTTTTCGCGCACTTCAGCCCGAGAAAATCCAATACTCATGGTGGAGTTATCGTGCTGGTGCTCGACCGCGAAATGTCGGTTGGCGGATTGATTATTTTTGTGTTTCTAGGAAGCTAGTAAAAAAAGTTTCACGTAGTACTATTCAAGATAATATTTTGGGTTCAGATCATTGTCCGGTGGTTTTAGAGATTGAGGCTTAAGATTTACTAAAAATTTCGATTAAAATGCTTATAAATCTTTTGGAAAAGAACCCATCACTGACAGTTTCTTTAATTTTGCTTTCTCTACCCAAATAATGTTATACTATTGCCATATGCGAAATGTTAATAAATTTTTTAAAAAACTATGTTTGAAAAATTCAAGCAACTACTTAGAGTAAAAGAAGGTGAAATTGATTCAGGCTTAAAAGATCAATCTGAAAAAAAAGGAACAAACAAAAATAAGTATTTAATATTTGTTATTGGGCTTGTGTTGCTTTTTGGCTTGGCTTTGTCGGGATTATCTTTGTTTGACAAACCAAAACCCAGCACGATTCTTTTTTCATTGGCCAAGGAGAAGGGGGCAAGCCTGACGATTGCTAAAAAGGAAAAATTAATTCTCAAAAGTAATTATGATTTTGCGCCAAGCGATTTAAATAAATTACTTGTAATTCGACCAGCTACACAATTCAAAATTCAAAAAAAAACCAAGTGGTTTTCTTTTTTGCATTTGGCGAAAGCTGAGACCGAAGATTTGTCTTTGTCAAATGAATTTGAAATAATTCCTGAACAAGATTTGAGTGAAGGGAAAATTGTAAATATTGAAATTGCGAAAAGTAGCGATTTTGTAATCGACCACGATTATTCATGGGCGTTTCAAGTTGAGGCACCATTTCAGATGATCTCCAGTTTTCCAGGCAACGAAGCGCGTGATGTGCCACTCAACATTGGGATTGAACTGACATTCAATCGAGATAAACTAATCAATATTGAGAACAGCATTGTTTTTGAGCCGGCGCTAAAGGGGAAGTTTGAAAACAATTTGACCAATGTGACTTTTGTGCCGGAGGGAGATTTGCAGGAGAAAACAATTTACAAGGTAACAGTAAAAAAGGGTTTGGGATATGAGGCCGGCCAGGGTTTGACAGAAAGTGATTTTAGTTTTTCTTTTGAAACTAGATCTAGGGAAAACGAAGAAAGCAATAGTCGGGCTAATTGGTCAAGAGATTATTTCCAGTTTCGACCCGGTGCGAAATCTTTTTTAAATTTTTATGTTCCAGACTCTAAAATGTTCCCATATGACCCAGTGGGAGCTACTCCGCCCGAGATAACTATTTATAAATTTCAAAATAGCACAGATTTTCGTAGTGAATATTTTCGATTCACTAATCTTGCTTATAAATGGTCAAATTGGAAAAAAGAAATATATGCACCAGAAAAGGCGCCAATTCATTCTAGTTTTGTAGCTAGCGTAATAAAAAAGGATTGGCAATACATGATCGAGGCTCCCGAAACACTTGAGAATGGTTACTACGTATTTGAAATGAAGATACAAGATGATATATCTTTCACTTTTGTTCAGAAATCACCGATTGCTTTTTATTATTCGCTTTTGAATACCAATGGTTTGATTTGGTTGTATGATTATGAAAACAAAAAACCGGCTGAAGGAATGGAGATAAAATTTTTCTCAAAAGATGGCGATATTAGTTTGGGCAAAACGAATAATGATGGACTGCTTGAATTTGATACGCCCGCAGAATTACAGGCCATAAAAGACAAAATTGTCGAGACACCGGTGTATTTTGAAGCAGAGAAAAACGGTTTACCAAACTATGTTATTATTTCGAGCGATACTGGCCTGGTTAAACAGGATAAATTTTGGAATTTTCTGTCTTGTGATCGACCAATTTACCAAATAAAAGACAAGATAAATTATTGGGGAGTAGCCAAAGGGCGTGATACAGATTTGACTGAAAAAAAACTAAGCGTGGGTTTGTATAGCACTTGGATGGGAGGAGACGATCCGTTAGTCGCAAGCGATGTTTTGGTTACTCCCTTTGATACCTTTTCTGGTAATCTGAGTTATGCTGGGATCGATCCAGGTTATTATTATTTAATAGCCAAGTACAACGACGAAGTAGTGTCACAGGTTTCTGTTCAGATATTTGCCTACACCAAACCGATGTACAAGCTCGAAGTCAAGTCAGACCGAGAAAATTACTGGGTTGGCGATGAAGTTACATTCAAGGTTAGCGCTTCGTTTTTTGACGGGACTGCTCTCAGCGGTCAAAAATTAAATTATAATATCAGCTGGCGGGATGGTCAAAATAATCCCAAGGAAATAGTGTTGGATGAAAAAGGAGAGGCGACGGTGCGCTATAAGCCAGAGTATTTTTTTGATGATACAGAAAATAATTGGACCTATTATCCGCGAAGCTTGCATATTGATTTTTCACCAGCGATGGCCGAAGAAGCACAAATATCTGGCGCCAAAGATGTTTCGGTATATGGCCCTGACATCTACCTCCAGTCGAGCTCCGCGAAAATTGAACAAGACAAATACCGTTTCGAAGCGAGAGTGAACAAAATTGATATAAATAGTAATGATTACATTGGTCTCCCTGAAGCGGGTCAATCTCTCAGCGCCAAAATAGTCAAATATTATTATGTCGAAACATTACTCGGTGAAACATATGATCCGATTTATAAAGTGAAGGTCAAAAATTATTCTTACGATATAAAAACCGAAGAAGTGGAAACCTTGCAGGGGATAACTGGGGCTGATGGTAAATGGATTTTTGAAAAGAATTTAAAAACGATTGAATCTGGTTGGTATATTGTAAATTTTTCTGGTGAAGACAAAAACAAGCGCCAAGTGCGCTCGCAAAGCTATTCTGGTTATGAAGTTTTCCCTGATGGAGATTTGTCTCTTAGTTTGAAAAATACTGATCTTGAGAAAGCGGCGAGTGGTTACAAAATCGGAGATGCGATAAATTTTACTACGCTTAAACAAGGCAAGGGCGTACCGATAGACAATAAAATTTTATACTATAGATACACGGATAAAATCGGAAAAGCTGAGGTGACAAGTGCCGAGACGCTTGATGATGTATTTGCTGAATCCTACGTGCCGTCACTACGCTTCACTGCCGTGATCGCAGGACCAGAAGGGTTTCTCGAGAGTGGTTCAGAGTTAGTTCAATTTGACAGCAATGAACACAAGCTAGACATCGACATTAAAACTGATAAAGAAAAGTATCGACCTAAAGAAAAAATAAAAGTAGAACTGAACGTGAAAGACAAGAGCAAGAACAATATCAAGGCAGCCATAAATGTTGCTTCTGTTGACGAGGCTATTTTCAATGTTGTGCCGTATTCATTTCAGGGTGAAATATTGGATAGTTTGTATGCGCCCCTCAGCTCTTGGCCAGTAAGCAAGGCGACAGTATTTTTTTCGAAAAATAATGGCGCGGAAAAGGGCGGTTGTTTTATTGCTGGCACCATGATTTTGACCGAGCAGGGCGAAGAGCCAATCGAAAGTATTCATGTTGGTGACGTGGTATTAACCAAGAATTCGGAAAAGGACATCAATCTAAAACCCGCCATAGTCCAGGGCATATCCAATCACCTTGTTCACTCATATATTACAATCAATAAAAAACTGAACTTGACTATTGAACATGTAATATTTTTGAATGGAAAATGGCAAGAAGCGGGCAAGGCCAAGTTGGGCGACGATTTACTTGGGCTTGACGGGAATATTATCAAAGTGAGAAGTATCGATTTGATTTCGGCTGACAACACTAGGGTCTATAATATCTTGGTCGGAAAATATCACACCTATTTTGCGTCTGATATTTATGTGCACAATGCCGAGAAGGGTGGTGGTGGCGATACGCGTACCAATTTTATCGACGTACCGCTTTATACTGAAGTGATGAGTGATGAGAAGGGCTATGCTTCTGTGGAATTCACAGCCCCGGACAATATTACTAGCTGGCGACTGACGGCCAATGCCTATGACGCCAAAAAGATGTTGGCAGGATCAAACTACGGACTGATTCCGGTGGGCTTGCCACTGTTCACAGATATTGTTTTGAATAAATTTTACTTAGCCGGGGATGCGCCGATTCTAAAATTGCGCGCTTTTGGCACGGGATTAAGAAATGATTTGCCAATCGAATTTACTTTGAAATGTCCCGAGCTTGCTTTGGATAAGGTGGTGGTGGCATCAAGTAGCGAAATCGAAGTTCCGATCGGCACCTTAAAAGAAGGTGACTATAAAATAAGTTTGAGTGCCAAACAGGGAAGTTTGAATGATACTGTGCAACGCGATTTGCATGTTGTAGATAATTATTTCCGCCAAGGTCAAACATCGGCGACAAAAGTGGCAGATGGTCAAGCGCAAATCAAGGGAAACGAAGGCGGATTTACCAATGTAGCTTTTGTTGATACTGGTGTAGGAAAATATTTTGCAGATATCGTGTCGCTTTCCTATTCTGGTGATTTACGATCGGATAGATATGTGGCCTCATTCTACGGCCGAAAACTGCTCGAGAAATATTTTGGCAAAAAAACTGAGGAAGAAAATTTGGATTTGAGCGCATATTACAAAAACGGCCTAAGCTTGTTCCCATATGGCGATGACAATTTAGAACTCACAGCCAAACTAGCGGATTTGTCAAAAGACTATTTGTCAACTAATTTTATTAAGACCTATTTAAATAGCGTAATCTCTGATAATAAAGCCGATATCAGGAGAATTTCAATTGCGTTATATGGCTTAGCCTCTTTGGGTGAGCCGATTTTGGACATGGTCGACTCCGTGAAAAATAGCGACAAACTTGACGATGAAAGTCGTTTGTATCTAGGACTGGCCCTGGTAAAAATAGGTGCTAGAGAGAGTGCTCGTGAGATGTATAGTGAAATTAGCAACAAGTTTGTCGAATACAAAGGAGGATTATTATTCAAAACAAGCGAAGATCAAAATAACAATATGACATTGACGGCGATGACAGCGCTACTATCTTCGTATTTGAATGAAGAAAATGATTTAGAAAAGCTGTGGATGGTAATTTCGACAAATGACAACACAAAAATCGCGATTGAGCTAGAAAAAATAATGATTATCAGCAACGAATTAGTCAAAAGAAATAAAGAACAAATAACCTTTAGTTATAAAACCTTGAGTGGATCAGGCGACGCAGATTTGAGTGAAGGCAAAAATTTTTCTTTGTATTTGTCTGACGCTGATTTAAAATCTCTCACCTTCGCCAATGTAAAAGGCGAGGCTAGCGCTATTTCTTTTTTTGAAGAAGGAATCGATCCAAAGAGTTTGGCGCCAAATTCTAATTTGAGCATATCGCGAAAGTATCTTCTCGACAAAAAAGAAGCTACTGAACTCCGCGAAGGGTCGCTTGTGCTTGTTAGTCTAAAGCAAAAGATTAACGACAAGCTAGCGGACACTGCTTATCAAATAGTCGACTACTTGCCCGCCGGACTCAAACCCGTGACCGAAGTCTATCAACCATATTTTCAGGCCGATGAGGCTTGTGATCCGATTTGGTATCCTAGTAAAATTATTGACAACGCTGTTTATTTTAGCACGGGCAAGTGGTTTCAAAAAACTGATAAATGTAGCGAGCGAACAATGAACTATTATGCACGGGTCGTAAACAAGGGAGAATTTCGCGCGCAACCAGCAATCATTCAATCAATAGAGAGTACAGATATCTTAAACATATCGGACGAAAAAAATATTACAATCAAATAGAAATTGTTGGTTTAATGCTGTTAGCTAGTCTGTTTTTTGGACAGGCTAGTTTGGCTTCGCCGGTTTATGATTACAAAGATTTCAAGGGACTGATAGAAAGTAGTCTTGCTCCAAGAAAAATTAGCGCAAGTCCCAATATTCCTAGTAGTGGTATTACCTCACATCATCTGCCTGTGGCCGCCCCACTCATCGCTGAGTTTTATCTCACGCTAAAAAACCGTCGTCCAGACATTAAAAGTTTTGTTATCATCGGTCCTGATCATTTTGAAAAATGTCATGCTAAATTTTCGATTAACAACGAAAAAATTGAAACTAGTTTTGGTAGGCTTTGTCCCGACAAAAAAATTGTTGATGACTTGAGCGTGATGGGCGCTAACCTTGATAAGAAATGTTTTGAAAATGAACACGCTATCGGCGTAGAAGCAAATTATATCAAAAAACTTTATCCGGATGCCAGCGTCACCCCGATTCTTTTTTCGTATTCTGCGCGTTTCAGAAACCTTTCGAAGTTAGTAAAATATTTCACGAACCAAGACGATATTTTTGTGCTAGGTAGTATGGACTTTTCTCATTATCAAAAAAATGATAAAGCTGATTTAATTGACGAAATTAGCAAAAAGAAAATTGAAGCATTAAACGGACAAGGCCTTGAGCTCGCCAATGTTGATTCGCCGGCCACTTTAAAGCTCATGCTTGACTTGGCAAAACTCAGATCCGAAAAAGCAGAAATTCTAGATCACAAAAATTCCTCTTTTTATACTGGAGACAAAAATAATACGACCAGTTATTTTGATGTGTTTTTTGGAAACAAAAAAAATTAAAACTTTGCGTAGATTATTGAAATTTGACAATTATCATTGATTTTTTTCCTGATAATGCTTATCATATTAAGTAATTATTTTTTTGGTATAGAAATATTATTTTCGTATCATTAAAATAAACTTTGATTTTATAATTTTAATAAAAAATATGCGCACAATTAAAATTGTTTTGGCAATTATCTTGGTAATTGTCCAAACGGGTTGTTTTAATAAAAATGAAGGAACATCAATTGACGCTAGTGTCAAAAAAGATGACATTGTCAAGGGCGATACTGCTTGGACATTCTCGAAAACAATCGCAGAACCGCTAAAAGCGCTTTCAAATTCTGTTGAAGATGCTAGTATCGGCGATTTGGAACAAAACAGAGTTATGTTGAATGTGTCAAAAGGAAGCTTTGACACAGACACCGAAGTGACTATCCAAAACCCAGAGAGCGTACCAGAATATCTTGGCAGCGAAGTACAAATGCTTGGTACACCGCTCGAAGTGAAGGTGGGCGCCGAAACAAGATTAAATGAGCCAGCGACTATTACTTTCAAATACGACTCAACAACAATTGACCAAGAGCGAGGAACTACTAGTTTGCGTGTTGCCTATTATGACGGTCGCAAATGGGAGTACATAAAACCTCAAGCAATTGATGAAGTAAACAGCACCATGACATTTACGACTTTTCATTTTTCACTATTTGGCGGTAATCAGATCAAAGATGATACGGTTATCACCGAAGCTTGGATTCATTCGCAAACACTAGACAAACAAATGAAGACTGGACTAAACAGTGTGTCTGACAAGGTAGCAGAACAGGTGATAGACATGACACTCGAGAAAATGGGCATTAGTGATAAATCACTCAAGGGGAAAATATTGGCCGATGTCTTGAAAGACGATGGTTACAAAGGAATCTATGATTCATACAAAGGCGGTGACCCAATTGATCTCAGTCAAAAGGTGGCAATACTCGCTGGCAAGAAAATTGCCCAAATCGTGCCCGAGTCTGTAATGCAAGAGGGCTTAAAAAATTTGACCGAAGGAACGGATGATGTGGTGGCGATTTCAAAAGCGGCCGGCTATATCGCTGGCGGACAATACAAAGATGCGGCTAAGATTATCGGTGAAACGATTGCGGACAAATTTGTGATTACGGCGGCGGGCAAAATCGCTGTTGAAGTGGTCAATGGACAGATTGAGAGCTGGAAGAACAATGAGGTAGAGGCAGCTTATACTGCCTTTCGTGATGGGGCAAATGCCAAATTCTACGGTTATAATAATGAGAAGAATGATTTTGATACCGTCTGGATCCAGATGCGGGGGGCCAGCCGGCAGCTAAGTATCGAAGCGATTGCCAAAGAAAATGCTGTGCGTTCGGAATCTGGCATGCCGCCACTGACAGAAAAACAAATGGACCGCATTCGCGATAGCGTCAAAGAAAATTATCGTAAACAATTCGTTCTTCGTTCGAGCAAAGAAGAGGAGCTAAAGAAAGAAGAAGAGAAACTTCGACTACTGGTTGACGCTTTCAAGAAAAATAATTTATTCGATACAATCACAGGTCCTGCCGGCTTACAAAAAGGATTTGATTTCGAAACCAAATTAAATGTGTTAAATCATTTTACCGACAAGATGATGAACGACACCAAACGTTTTGGGATTAGTGACAAAACCGGGCTACTTGTAGAGGGCAAATTATCAGTTGATGATATTGCTCAGGCCGCACGTCTTTGGTTTACTTTACCAGATGGTCGCAAACTGTATCAGAAATTTATCAAAGACAGATATAATATATCTCTAGCACCAGAGCTAAAAAATTTAGCTGGTACTTGGCCACCAGGTAAATTGATGATTACTGATGTAATTGTACCGCCAGGTTACAAAGAGGCTCTGGAAGCGGCCAAGAATAAACCGAAGACGGGAAATGCACTCGAAGATGGTTGCGATTTGAATATCGATTTTACGGCTCTAAAGGGTAAAGAAGTCCCCCTTACTATTGCTATAAAACCCAGTGGCGATGCAGCTGGTATACTAACTATAGTTTCAGACAAATCCCAGGATATTCCGTTTACTTATGATGCTGGAGTGATTTCTGGTAGCGCTACCAAAGACAAGGCGGTCATAAATTTGAATTTAAATGTTACAGAAGATGATAAAAATTACTCGCTTAGCGGAAGCGCAAACATAAATTTTGGAGAAGTCAAGATAATTACCTCCCTCAGTTCTTCCAAATCAAAAGAGGTAGCAAAGCCCGCTTAGTCTGCAGGCCAAACAACAGCGCCCAAGAAATAATGCATAAAATTCTTTTTAGTATTTTTGGTCTCAACATAAGTTCGTACTCATTTTTTACCGTACTAGCTTTGTTAATTGTGCTTATCGGGACATATATTTTTGGTAGATCCAGGGGCTTCGAGCGCAAGCCCCTGGTTTTTATTTTACTAGCAACATCTGTGTCAGCCTTTGTGGGTGCGAGACTAATGCATTTAGCTACCAATTTTTCACTTTATGAACGACAGCCTTGGCGACTTTTTAGTTTGGATTTTGTTGGCTTTGCGATTTATGGCGGGGGACTTACCGCTATCTTGACGGCGCTAGTGATGCTTAAATTCTTCAAGCAAAATATTTGGAATTTTGGCGACACCATTGCGCCTTTTCTTGGACTTGGTGTTGTTTCGATGCGAATCGGTTGTTTTTTGAATGGCTGTTGTTTTGGCAAAGAGACTAGCGTGCCCTGGGGAGTGACCTTCCCATATTTTTCTTACGCGCATAATTATCAAATTTCCAAAAATATCGAACACATGTTTTTTGTTTCACCTGTGCATGCGACACAATTATATGAACTTGCTTACGCACTACTTGGAACTTTGCTAGCAACTTTTATTTTAAAAAAGAAAATGTCCGACGGTCTGGCGATTTTAGTTTTTGGTTTAGTTTATACGATTGGTCGCTTTATCAATTATTTTTTGCGCGTTCCCCCCACGACATTTGAGGCCCCTTTTTATTTTTATCCTGTTTTGTATGGGGGGATGGTTTTTTTGATTCTGGGTTTGATTTGGAAAAGAGTCAATCCAAAGGTGGATATAAAAATATAACAAAATATTTTCACCATTAGTGTTATATTTTAGAATTGTTCCGCCATTATCTGAATATTTGGAATTTTCTAAATTAATGTGGTATAATATTTTTATGAAAAAGATATTTTTAATTGATCACGATATATGCTATCTTAGTAGCATGGAGTCCAAGCTCAGATCTCACAATCAAACTGTGATTATTAACGATTCTTTATACGGCGCAGAATATATCTTTAATGAGATAGCGGAAAAACAGCCACATATTATTGTGACCGATATTTTGTTCCCAAAGTTTAATGGAATTGATTTGATACACCAATTTCAAGCTGACGATTTGACAAACCATATTCCGGTAATTGTTTACACATCAAAACAAAATAAACATTTGCGGGAAAAAATCGAAAGCAAAGGTGTACGCTATATACTTTTTAAGGAAGACTTTTCACCGCATGGCTTAATTGACCGTTTGATGAAGGTTTTTGTTTTTTAGTTTATATTGAAATAATTATTATGAAAAAA
>JBBRXK010000013.1:0-14442 GCA_038248465.1 Patescibacteria group bacterium
TCCCATAAAATTTTATACCAGCCGTCCTGCTCTTTGAGCATTACTTGTTCACTGCCACTGGCAATTTTGCTGATCGCATCAAAACTTGTTCCTGGTCCACTTCTAACGTTCAATGGAATATCCGAGTAAATTATCAAGATATTATTTTTTGTTTCAGTTGTGCTCAAGGTATTTGTCGACTTGACTTCAGGTTTAAGCGCCTCTGCTTTTATTTCTGTTTCCTTTGTTTTTTTCTCAGGAGCGGTGGCACTTGGTGGGATAACAACACTTTCTGTTTGTTTGTTGCTTGATTTTGTCCCCATATAAAACCAAACAGCGAATAATAAAAATATCATAGACAGCGGAAAAATAATAAATTTTTTGACAAATATCCAGAGACTTATGATTTCAACTCTGTTTGCTGATCTTTGTTTTTCGAGTTGATAGGCGTGGCCAATACACGGCAAAGTCAAATCATTCTTCTCCCATTTCTGATCCAGCGAGCGCAAAGCCAGACCCAGAACTCCCAAAAATCGTCTATCCAAATCAACAAACTGTTTGCTCCCACCCAGCTCAAAGCTAATAGACAAAGATTGTTTGGAGAACAAATCAATAATATTTGGAATTTCGGCACCCGCTCCCATCAGCACTATTTTTTCCAGCGTCAAAGTAGTCGCGCTCTCGCCCAATATCAGCTTGGCTGCTTCTGCCAAATTGTCTTTTATTTCCGCCGTCAATTTTTGCAGTGCTGCGTTTGCACTCCTCGCGTCGACACTGGGCCCTTTCTGTTTTTGTTCATCCTGATCGATTTGCATCAAGCCGATATCGGTAGAAAACGCATACTCTAGCCCGTTTTGCGTAAATATTGTGAAGTTTGAATAATTCTTCTTGATATTCAAAATGCCAATATTGCTTGTTTGTGGCTCCGTAAAAATCCCGCGATAGACGGCCAAGCTTTCCAAATCAAAAAAATCGATTGTAAGTTTTTCTTGTTCAAAAAAGTTTTGCCAAGCAAGAAGTGATTTTTTGGCCGCTGCCGCCAAAACTACATTCAAGACATGTTTTCTTTCAGCGCCAATTGCTTTGTCTACGACCTTGAACGCGTATTCACCATCACTGATACTGGATGCAATATGTTGTTCATATTCCTTGGCAACAATTTGCTTTATCCCTTTGCCCGGGCTGAGTTCGGCTTGAAAAATATGAGAAAAAATAAGCTCCTCGGGCAAGGCAAAATGAATTATTTTGCTACTTGCCAACTTTGGTTTCGCCTTGCTCAGAGCCTCTTTTAATTTTTTCGCCAATATTTTTTCGTTTTTTATTTGACCGTCTTCAACCACGCCAGAGCCGAGCAACACTTCGTTTTGCGCGCTTATCTGCTCCTCGCCTTTTAGCGAGCTTAGCTCCAGTATCCTGATACTATTATCATCGATCTCAATTCCTAAATATCTTTTGTGTTTATTGAACATTTTATTTTTTTTAATCTGTTTATTTCCAATTATCCACCTTGTATATTATAACAATTTTTGGATATTTATGGTAGAGGAAAAACTTCTTTACAAAAACGGTGTGTGGGTTTTCCACGATTTAATTTATATTTTTGCTTCTTTTTTTTAAACAGCTTTATTGCGGAAGAAATATTGCTAAATAAAAAAGTTTTTGATATAATTACAATATGTTAAAAATCAAAAAACACGGGATAATTTTGAGGCCGACCAAAAACGCTTTTGAAAGCAAGTGTGTTTTTAATCCTGCCATCTATCAAGACGGAAACAATATTCATGTGCTCTATCGCGCCATGGATGAAAAATTTCAGTCAACCATCGGTTACGCGCGACTGGACGGACCCACCAAGGTAGTCGAGAGATTCAGTGAGCCTATTTATTCACCAAAATATAGCTACGAAAAAAAGGGTGTCGAGGACCCTTGTATCGTAAAAATCGGCGACACTTTCTATATGACCTATGTCGCTCACGACGGCATCAACGCTGTCATAGCCTACATGTACGGCAAAGATTTATTGAAGTTAAAGAGAGGCGGAATCATCTCCACGCAAATCTCATACCACAAAGCCGCCAAGCTTTTTGAATTTACCCAAGTCAAAGACGATTATTATTTTTTTGCCTCCTTCTACGAAAAATACGGCAACAAAAATATTATGGTTTGGGAAAAAGACGGCGTGCTTTTCCCCGAAAAAATAAAAGGACGTTTTGCCCTACTTCATCGTATATTGCCAGACATCCAGCTCGCTTATTTCAAAAAATTTGCCGAATTACAAAATAAGGCATACTGGCAAGAGCACATCAAGAATTTAGCCAAACATGTAGTCCTGGAGGGCAAATACGGTTTTCAAGCGCGACATATCGGCGCTGGTGCGCCACCGATCAAAACCAAACAAGGCTGGCTACTGATCAATCACAGTGTCGAACCAAGAAACAAGGGGCGTATTTACTATGCTACCGCAGCCTTGCTTGACCTCAATAATCCGCTCAAAGTAATAGCTGAGTTACCATATCCGCTGATCACCCCCGCAGAAGACTACGAGCTTGAGGGACACGTAAACAACGTTGTCTTCCCTACTGGTGTAGCAGTATTTGAAAAAGATTTATACGTTTATTACGGAACCTCGGATTCCTATGTAGCTGTTGCCTCTGTGAATATCGATGCGCTGATCAAAGAGCTTTTGCGAAACAAGGTTAAAAATTAATTTCAAATATTTATTTTTCTTTTCAATGAATTTTTTAATTGATTAATAGAACTCCATATCCATAAATCACGATAAGAATATGTCAAACCCCAAAACTCCATGCATTCTTTATGTCTCTTCGTTCCCCCCACGAGAATGCGGAATCGCTACCTTCACAAGACGCCTGACCGATGCCATCGACAAAGAAATCGCACCGGATGTAAAAAGTAAAATCTGTGCGATCAACTCCAACGGCTCTTCCATCTACAATTATCCACGCAAAGTGATAATGCAGATCAATGAAACCGAGATGGAAGATTATATCAATCGCGCTCACGAAATAAATCGTCGGCCCGATATCAAAATGATCAATATTCAACATGAATACGGGCTTTTTGGTGGTGAACAAGGCGAATACCTGATGGCATTTCTCGAGCTCCTCAAAAAACCATTTGTCATCACTATGCATACCGTGCTTCCGCGTCCAGACGAGAAGATGAAAAAAGTCGGACGCCTTATTTCCGAACGTGCTGCAGGAGTTACAGTCATGAATAAAACTGCCAAGGATCTACTAGCCAAGGTCTATGGCATCAAGAATCACAAAATTCACGTTATTCCCCATGGTGTTTTTGATGTGCCCTTTCCTTCCAAACGAAACGCCAAGAAAAAATTAAATCTTGCTGGAAGATTTATTGTCTCCACCTTTGGCATGATTAGTCGTGACAAAGGAATAGAATACGCGATTCAAGCTTTACCAGAAATCGTCGCCAAACATCCCGAAGTATTATATCTGATTATCGGTGCCACGCATCCACAAGTTCTCAAAAACGAAGGCGAACGTTATCGCAATATGCTGATCAAGCTAATAGTCAAAAACAATTTGCAAGACAATGTGAAATTTTACAACAAATATTTGGAAGAAAAAGAAATCCCAGATTTTCTACGCGCGACCGATGTCTATATCTATCCCATGTTATCAAAAGAGCAGGCTTCGTCCGGCTCCCTGTCCGATGCCATGTCTTGTGCTTGTCCCACTATTGCTACCAGGAGCCAGTACGCCGAAAATGTCATCAACAACGAGCGAGGCGTGCTCGTGAACTTTCGCAATTCTTCCCAAATCCAAACCGCCCTCCTTGATCTAATCGAAGACAACAAACTCCGCAAAGAAATGACCAAGAATGCTTACTTCTACACCCGACACATGACTTGGAAAAACGTCGCCCATTCTTATTTTGACCTTTTCAATGCTTGCGCCAAAATCATGCCCAAGGACAAGAGCAAATTTCCACCGCTCAAACTCGATTATATAAAAAATCTCACTGACGACTTTGGCATCATCCAGTTTGCCAACCACACCAAGCCAGACTTGCACTCCGGTTATTGTGTCGATGACAATGCTCGCGCCCTCATCGGGTGTATTGATCTCTACAAAAAAAGACGTCACAACAAAGTTAGCCCAATGGTCGACAAATATCTAAACTTTTTGGACTTTACGCAGAAATCCAGCGGGCGTTTCCACAATTTTATTTCATACAAAAAAACCTACAACGATATCAGTGAAAGTGACGATTCATTTGGGCGAGCCATCTGGGCGCTAGGCAAAGCACTGAGCTGTGATCATTTGACAGAGGACCAAAGACGCGTGGCGAATAGAATTTTGGAAAATGCCTATGCCAAGGTCCAGGGGCTTGAGTCACTCCGCGCGGTGGCCTTTACTATCACCGGTCTCTCCCTCTTGCACGAATCTGCGCACAATACAATCGAAGATTTGGATCAAACCATTATCTCCTTGGCGGACAAATTGGTTCTAAAATTTAACGAAATAAATTCGGAACAAAAAAATGATTGGCACTGGTTTGAGAATTCCCTCACCTACTCAAACTACAAATTACCCGAAAGCCTTTTTTATGCTTATCGTGTCTCGAAAAATAAAGAATACAAAGCGGTTGCCGAAAAAAGTTTGAAGTTTTTGATGGATGTGACTTTTGAAAACAAAGAATATTTTTCCCCCATTGGCCAAGACGGTTGGTATTTCCGCAATGGCAAACGTGCTTATTTTGACCAACAACCAGAAGATGCGGCCTCGGCGGTCGAAGCGCTTGTTACTGCCTATCGCACGACCGAAAAACAGCTTTACAAAGAAAAAGCCGAGCTGGCCTTTCGCTGGTTCCTGGGCAAAAATCATTTAAACCAAATGGTCTACGATGAAGCAACTGGCGGCTGTTATGATGGCCTGGGTAAATACTCGCTCAACTTCAATCAAGGCGCGGAATCATCGCTTTCCTACTTTCTTGCGCGACTCGCAATTGGCAAAATTAATAATCTATAATCTGAATATTTGTAACACGCCTTTTTTATATAACTAATAAAACGCTTACAAACATTTTCTAAATCACGCATGTATTTCTTAAAACTCCTCTACTTCAAGTTCTTTTGTAAAAAAATAATCAAATACCACATTGACTATCCACGCGATACTTGCGATGATCGCAATATTTTGGAATCTGTCATCTTCCCCAATATCCTCGCCGAATACAATCCCCAGACGATTCTCGATATTGGCCGTGAAGACTATCAATCTTTTTATAACGAATTTTTTGTAAAACGCGAGCTCTGGACCATGGATATGGATCCAGTGCGCGTGGAATACGGCGATCCTGATCGTCATATTACCGATAATGTCGTAAATCTCAAGACACATTTCAAGGATAATTATTTTGACTTTGTTTTGATGAACGGTGTTTTCGGCTGGGGGCTCGATGACGAAACAGATGTGCAAAAATCTTTCAATGCTATCTATGATATATTGAAGCCTGGTGGAATTTTTATTCTCGGCTACAACGAGCAAAAAGTTGCCATGGACAAAATCGAAGGTCTAAACAAGCTAGAGAAAATTAAATTACGTGCACTCGGTGTTCACGAGTACTTATGTAGCAATGGCAATCACACTTATAATTTTTATTTAAAAAAATAAAAGAAATTCATGCCAAAAAAAGACATAATCAATGAAGCGTACGCAGAAGCCGTCAAAGTTATCGAGGCTTGTAGCAAAGACAGCGGCTTTTACGCATCTGGCCTCAAAGGTGGTTACGAAGCAACTTGGGCGCGAGACTCCATGATTACCACACTAGGCGCGAGTCTCCTGGGCAACAAGTTCAAATTGCCCATCGCCCGCAGTCTCACGCTACTCGCCAAATGGCAAAGCAAAAATGGCCAAATCCCGAATTGTGTCGGCTCCTACAATATTGATCGTCGCTCGGATAAAACTTTCAATTCTATCGACTCGAGTCTCTGGTTTATTATCGGCCACTACGCCTACGCGCGCGCCTTTAATAATACGGGGCTGCTCAAAAAACAAAAAAACAATATTGCCCGAGCATTGGTTTGGCTTCGTTATCAGGACCCAAATGAAGACGGACTACTTTCGCAACAACCGACCATGGATTGGCAAGATGCTTTTCCGCACAAGTATGGCAATGTAATAAACACTCAAGCTCTTTATTTTCAGGTTTTGAAACTGACCGGTTACCAAAAACAAGCTCTGCATCTGCGCAAAGTCGTCGATGGCGATATTGAAGCATATCTACAGCTCTATGACAAAAAACTTGGCTACTATCTACCATGGAATTGGAAAAATCACGCTGGCGACCGCGAACAAGAAGAATGGTTTGACTCACTCGGCAATATTCTCGCTGTTTTGACTGGTCTCGCCAAACGCAATATCGCGGAAAGTATTGTTCGGCACATTGAAAAAGAAAAAATCAATAGACCCTTTGGTTGTAAGGCAATTTGGCCACCAATCAAACCAGGTGACAAAGAGTGGCACTCCTATTTTAGTAAATGCGATGCTCGCACGCCTATGGAATATTTGAATGGGGGCATCTGGCCATTTATCGGTGGTTTTTATATCGCCGCGCTCGTCAGAATGAATGAACACGAAAAAGCAGAAAAAGAATTGGCGATTCTCGCCAAGGGCAACATGCAAGAACTGAATATCCGCCAAGGCAAAAAAGCCTACGCCTTCAACGAATGGTTGCACGGCAAAACTGGCAAGCCCAAAGGTGAACCATATCAAGCCTGGACGGCAGCGATGTATATCTATGCCTATGAGTGTGTGAAGCAGAAGAGGGCAATTTATTTTGAATAAGTGTAGGAACGGGGGCACTGCCTGCTCCCACAAAAAACAAAGAGAGTATATAATAAATTGTGTCTGTTCTTTCTACCGAGTTTTAAGTCGGGTCGTCGAGGCTTTAGCCTCCCGAAAAGCTGTGTCTTGTGTGCGAGCTCACAAACTCTCTAAGCCTCGGCTAAAGCCGGGTAGAAATAGAAAAGAGAAAAATCCTAAAACAAATCATAGTTCAAAGCCATATAAAAAAACACGAAAGAAAATTATTTCGTGTTTTTTTTATCGGTGAATCGTATTATTTATTTGATATGCAATCTCTCTTGTAGTGCCGTCAAGGCTTTCTTGGCTACATCCTGGTACTGAAAATTGGCCATTGCGTGTTCACGAGCTTTGCGTCCCATTTCTTCACGTAAATCATCATCGGTAAGTAGTTGCAAGGTGTACTTGGCCAAATCCTCGATACTGGCGCGATACGCAAACACCTTGGGCTGATCAAATTTGATTTTGTGATCAGCATCAAAACCCATGCCACGATATGCCCACTCCTCGGTCAACTCTACTGTACTGCCGATGCTCGCGAGAAATCCAGTTTCACCGTGTACGATAGTATCGGCTGGTCCGCCAACATTGATCGAGATCACCGGTCGTCCGCAAGCCTCGGCCTCCATCTGGATCATGCCAAAGCCTTCGAGTCGTGATGGTGCCGCATAGATATCGCAAGCCGCGATCAGCCAAGCCATAAAATCATGAGAAAATGCGCCTGACAAATACTGTATTTTTCCCCGATCAAGACCCAGGCTATCGATCAAAGCATCTTCCTCGACGCCGTGAATCTCCGCCGATTCGCAATCCCAGTGCTTGAGCACATATTTCCAATCACTAAATTCTTCGTTAATACGCGCGAGCGCCTGCAACATCTCCTGTCCACCTTTGCTCGTTATGTCACCACCGACAGTCAATATCATTTTTTCATGTGGTTGAATGCCAAGCATTTCTCTGAGCTTGATAACCTTCGGATCTGTTTTGGGGATTGGTCGCATCTCCGCTGGATTGAAGCCGATGGGCAAGGTCATAAAATTTTTGGTGTCCACACCGTCACGCGCGTATGTTTCGGTCACCCAATTGCTCGTTGTAAAAACCAGGGGCAAATCGCTAATCAACTTGTGATAATTGGCTACCCAACCATTGGCGACAAACCAAGGCACAGGGATAACGCCATGATTTTGTGGACTAATGATAATGTCATTCGCATAAGTCCAGCAACCCACGCCAATCGCGATGTCCGGCTTGTAGGCATCGTAGACCCATTGTTTTTGAAAAGTTGGTGAATAGTGACAAGGCATCACATCAACGCCCAATTCTTTTAGTCCTTGATAAAGTAAGTTTCCTTGAATACTAAGTCCATCTGGTTCAGGTGGATAAGCATGTAAAACTGCAATTTTCATAAAATTCATATTTAGTCCCCTCTTGAGAGGGGTGCCCAAAGGGCGGGGTGTGTTGACGCGTGGCCAACAACCACTAATCAAATATAATAAACAAAAACTTATTTGAAACAATCTCAATACATAATCACACAGAATTCGTAATTCTAAATTCTTAATCTAAAAGCCTCTGGGTTAGTACAGAGACCGACATCGATACCATCATGGGGATAGCCATACATTTCTGCGACAATTTTTTTCTTTTCTAAAAATATTTTTTTAGCCAAATTGATTTCTATATCAGAATTTTTTAGGCTGATGATTAGTGGGTTTTGCTTTGGTCGGTTTTTCTTATAATTAAAATAAAAAACCGCCCCCGGTTTTAATTTTTTGCTTTTAATTAAATTGTTAACCGCATCGTGAACCGCGACATGTCGCTCGTGTCCATACTCACCGTTCTTTCCGTGTGTGAACAGGATGTCTATCGCTACATCTTTTATATTTTCAAGAATCAGTCGCTCGGCTTCCCTTGTCGCATCGACAAGATCAAGAATATCATTATCATCAAGGTCACTTATAATTGCTTTGGCCCCCAACCGTGCGCAAACCCTTCTGAATTTTGGTTCACGATCCTGATCTGTAGAACGACAAAGTGAGAATACAGTCCAATCAAGTTCGGGATGCGTCAAAATAGTTCCACCCATCCAGATGATTTCGTCATCTGGATGGGCAACTATGATAAGAGCTTTTTTCCCTTTGGTAAATTGAAAATCTTTCATAAAAAATCAGCTACTGCTTTTTCTTCGGCAAACTAATCTCCTTTTCGACATCTTCAATTTCCTTGCCTATAAATTCTTCGGAGATATCCAATGATTCTTGTAGTTTTTCCTTCACGCGACGTTCTGACTCACTGAGTCCGGCCTTTTTATCAGCCAACTCCATGAGTTCATCAACCTCTTCACGAAGGGCGTAAAATATTTTGCCCATCTTCACCTTCAGCTCTTCGGCCTCGCGTCTAATGCGCTCTCTTTCTTCCATGAATTCTTTGCGTTGATACAAAACATAAACTACCAGTATAACTATAATTAATAATAGCAATAATATTATCCAAAGTCCATATGTATTGATTATGGAGGGCGCTGTTACCTTGAGTATCCTTCGACTCGAATCGAGACTCATAGCTCCTCGCTTGTCAACAATAACGGTCCAGACTTCATAAGAACCTTTTGCCAATCCATCTTTGTAGAGAAGTGACCAGTTGCCAGACTGATCTGTCTCAACTTCTTTTTCTATCGTTGCTTTGCCTGCTTGTCCAATAAATACTTTTACATACACATTGGCATAGAAAGATGTGCCCTGGATAGTCAAGTCTTCGTTCCTGCTAATCATTTCCGGAATACTCGTGATAATCGGTGCCTTCAGTGCTTCGATGCTGAAAAGAGCTGAGCTCGAAGCGGAATTGCCAGCTTTATCAATCGCGGCTACCTGTGCTGTATGTTCACCGGGCGCCAGTATGCCTGTTTGATAATACCCGGCGGAAACTTCATCGAGAGTCACAATTTTTTTATCCTCATTTATCGTAATTTCGAAATGATCAAGCCCCGATGTCTTGTCGCTTGTTCGGAACAATAATCTCGGTGTAGGATTGGTGTTGTCGCCTTGATTGTCAACCGTCAACTTGAAAGCCTCCGGCAAAGTGGCGTCTATCATCAGCTTGCGATGAGAAGTCTGTCCCCAACCGTATTGGTTCTGATACTTGATATGAAAATACTGTACCCCGTCTTTTTGTCCTTCAAATCTTTCGGTTTCAATTATGCCTTTGTTCTCTTTGCCAGGATCATCGTTTTGAATATCTGAAATTGAGAAACTTACACCGCTCAAATCAGCAAGCACTTTCCAATTGAATTCGGGGTTGTTGTTGCTGTACCATGTGCTATCACTGGGGTGAGTTTTCGATGAAATTTCCGGTATCGGTGGCAATAAACCTTTGGGTTTGTCAGTCGCTGTCTCTTCTTTCTTTAGCGGCTTCGGTGCCACTACTTCCGGTTTTTTTTCTTCAACTTTCTTTTCGATTATCGAGAAGTTAGCCTTGCCCATGCCCGATAGCACATTTGTGCCCTTGCCATCGTTGGCCAAAATATTTCCAGATCTAAAAACTACCTCTGTATCACCGATTTTTTTTGCAGAAAAACTGATACTAAAAATCATGCCCGCAGAACCCGTATAAGAACTCGGCGAGCCACCACCAAAACTAGCAGTACCGGCGGTATTTGAATATGTGGGGTCAGTAGTCCACAATTTAAAAATTGATCCGGTATTGGAAACTTTGGTCACCGTTAGGGCAGCGGGATCAAATCCGATCTGGCCGTCCGCGGCATTTATGCCGATACCGCCACCGCTATTTACCGATACGTTTACTGTAAAGCTCTGACCGACTTCAAATGAACCACTACTTGGCGACAAGAAAAAAGAGGCACCAGCCGCATTTACAGGGATAGAAACGATTGGCAAAACCATTGCTAACAGAAAAATTGTCAAAAATAGACGTGCTATGCTCCTCATAATAGATTTATAATAATAATTAAAACACATGTATTTATTTATACCGAAAAATAAAAAAGAAAAACTGCAAAAAAAAGAATATGCTTACTCACAATAATCAAGCGATGCTTACCTCGATCTTTTTTTTGCCACTATTTTGCAGTCGCAACAAGGGCAACCTTAGTATCAAAATTCCTTTTTTAAACTTGGCCTCCACATCTGAGACATTGATTTCTTGCGGCAATATAATCTGTCGATAAAACTGCCCCCATTGACACTCTTGTCGCAAATATTTATTTTCTGGCGACTTGACCTGCTCTTCGAGCACGCTCGGCACTTCTCTGCGTCCCTTGATCGTCACAACATCATTTTCATTCTCAATACTAATATCAAGTTCACTCACCTCAACTCCGGGTATCGGTGCGATTATGATAATGTCATTGGCAGTCTGATAAATATCAACATCCAATTGTAAAAAAGCCGTCCCCGGATCTTTCTTTGTTTCTTCCATGGGCACTTTAGCTTCTTCGACTTTTACTTTTAATTTGTCCAAAAAACTCATATTTTTTAAATGAAAAAATAATTATTTAACTTACGCATATTATAACATATATTAAATTATTAACCAAGAGCAGGTTCAATTAAAAATTAAGAATTGAGAATTGAGAATTGAGAATTATTTTAGTCATTCTTAATTCTTAATTGAAGATCACCCTGTCCAGTTGTACATCATAATGCTAAAATCAATCAAATTTACTGTGCCGTCATGATTCTGGTCCGCGCAATCATTTTTTTTGCCCCACCAATACAAGAGAATAGAAAAATCGGTAATATTTACCTTGCCATCACCATTCAGATCAGCACCAGCGCAAGTTTGCGCGACAAGCTCGCCACCAACCATTAGGTCTAGAGTTTTGGAGAAATCACTGCTACCAAAGCTCGCCAGGCTACTCATTGCTTTGACTAGATAGGGCCCATTGACTAGCTTATCGGTGTCAAGCGCAAAGTTCCAATCTCCGTTTATAGCACTTATCCCCTTGTATTTCAAAATTGACTCATCTTTTACACCACCGACTACTTTGGGATATAGCCACAAATCGATATTACTACTGGCCGCACTTTGCCCGAGAATCACGAGATTATCGCCAATTTCAAAAGATGGCTTTGGCACCGCGATGGTGGGTGGAAAATAAATATTATACAAATTCGTCTGCGTTCCGTCCTTTACATAAAATGTATAAGACTGAGCAGCCGGCATGCGGCCAGCATTGTCTACGGCCAATAAGCTGAAGGTATAAACTCCTTGATCAATCTCTTTGATACCAAGTTCAAACTTGCCACTGCTATCAGAATCCGTTTCCATGTAGTCCAAACCATCTTTCAATAGCTTTACTTTTAGACCGGGATAAGCGTATCCTCTGAATGAAACTAGTGGTGTGTTTGGTAAAGACGGAAATGGCAACATCTCGCCAACACCACCGCTTTTGACATTCCCCACGCTACCGCCGGATCCGCCACCACTACCGGCACCCGTGCCACCGGAACCAGGACTTCCCTCTGTGTCCTCATTGCCACCCTGACCCTCAAAACCAGCGATCGAAAATTTAATTAAAAAATCTGTATCGTCGGGACCACCAAACAAATCATAACAACGCACATAATAAAAATATGATCCATCGGTAATTCCGGTGATTATACCTGAGTGATAATAAAAACCCGTATTCGGAAAAGTATGTGTCATGGCGGCATAAGATGTACTGGCCGTGTTGGACCAGCGACAATCAGCGCGATAGTTTGTGTGCATAGACAAAATAGTTTGAGTTGTGCCGTAGGTAAGCACGCCAGCCGGTGAAGGATCAAATCGTACTTTTGGCACGTAGTTGCCCAGGCGCACCGGTTCGATAATCGCCACCATCATCACGGCACGTTCCAGATAAATGTCATTCTCGTCATAGGTTTTGGCCTCGATGCGATAAGAACCGACCGTATCAGGATTTACTATCTGACTGGTTCCCGTTGCACCAAAATCAGCCAGCGCGCCCAATTCTATCCGCACGATTGTATCAGCATCAATGCCGAAGCTGGAATTCATCGTAATCTGAATCGATCCGCTACTGCTACTGGCCACGGCACTGACGCCATCAAGGTCACTATCAGCCAACGAATCAATTTCCCTGTCGCTAAAAGTACCATTAATATCCTGAGCGGTAGCGATATCTACTTGCGTATAATCAAAAAATGGCTCAATAAAAAATCCTGGCGCAGGCGTGATGGTTATTTTACCGTTTGCTGGCAAATTTTTTGTTAAACGGAATGTGATGGTGTGGCTAGCGGCCGCGCCTGGCCAAGTCAAAGAAAGGCGATCACTCGCGCTGGCCATCGCCTGCGTATCTTGGATCAAAAAGCTCAAAGAAAAAATAACAGCAACAAGCAAATAGCTACTTATTATTATTTTTCTAATTCGCCAAAGTCTCTTCAACATAAAACTGAAGTTTAAATATTTTATTTTTTTGAATCTCGTAATTCGGCTTCTTTGTTTTTCTTTCGGAAGCGCCTGTCCAAGATAAAATTTGTTATTATCAAAATAAATAAGACAATGATTCCTGCGCCCATAAAATTGATGATCATTTTGTCTTGTTCTGGTTTTTTGTCAATTACTGCTGCGCGCTGGGCCAATTCCAGTTCTTTCGTGCGCAAGCTATCTTCTTTTTGTTTGAGTTCCATCGCCAATTTGTTTACAGGGTTTTCGGTAACACCCACCGACATACCCACGGCCGAACCAAAGCGAGCACCGTAGTATTTACTCAGCTCAATCGGATTCATCCCCAAATATGACAGAAACAAAAAGGATATCAAAAACAAAAAGCCTACTCGATAATTATGAATTTTTTTTATTGTTTTATTAATCATAGAATTCTAGTAAAAAAACCTACCGTAATTTGCCAAGTCCGGGATGATATTTCCGCAACTACCAAAAAATTAATTTTTAAGTGGCTGCGCAACACATCGGAAGCCAATGCCTGCCTCCCCCGCTGATGGTACTGTCACGGCGTAGATTGAATATATTCCCGCTTCGCTACGATTGTCCCAATAGCCTCCCCGCACCATGCCACGCAACCCCTTTGCCTTCAACCAAAAATAATCACCATTGT
Source organism: Patescibacteria group bacterium (assembly GCA_038248465.1). GTDB lineage: Bacteria > Patescibacteriota > Patescibacteriia > Patescibacteriales > UBA12075 > JBBRXK01. Next base: position 13,906 of record JBBRXK010000013.1, read on the forward strand.
AATCTGGATTTGGTATAGACGAATTTGTTTCACCGGGGATGCCGTTGCCGTTGGTGGCATCGATGAACCCCGCCTCGGGCAATTTTTTGTTTTTAAAGACACCATCTTCAACAACACCATCGACCCACTCCCAGACATTGCCAATCATATCATAAACACCAAAAGATGATTTACAGTTGTAGCCACTACCGCTTGGTCCTGGTTGTTCGCTCCAATTTTTGTTGGCCTGGCAATCGCACCCCATCCCGCCACTAGGTCTGGTGTACCCAAAGCAGCTTGTTGCCACTCCTGATTGCTTGCTAGTCTCTTGCCAGCTTTGGCACAGGCCCGTACCGCTTGATCCATAGAAATATTGCGCCAAGGGATTTTGCCCAAGATGGCTTGGGGACTACAGTCTGGATCATCGAGATTAATCTTGCTTTCATTCTGACTGATCGGATTTTGATATGTACAATCTGGTCCGCTGGAAACTTCATAGATATCGATACAAAAATCGCCGTGACCAAATGAAACTAGCGCCATGCCCGCTGGGCAAGA
>JBBRXK010000014.1:0-13531 GCA_038248465.1 Patescibacteria group bacterium
AGCAAACTGGACAACAGCGACCACAACCCTTAATAGATACTATTTCGGCGTCCGCGTCATCAATCTCTTCGTTTGGCAGTAAGGAAGAAAAGAGCCTTTTTGATAATATCCGAAATCTCGATATAGCTTTTTTCTTCCAAAAATTTTAAGACCAAAACCTCTTTGTATTTTGGGTTCATTTTGTCCAAAACCTGCGCGATGCTCGTCTGCAAAATTTTGGCATCAAAGTCCTTGATTAGATTCAATTCTGATGCGATGTTTTTGACGATATCATCATCCAAATCAAATGTCGCTTTTTGTGGCCGCGCTTTTATTTTTCGGAAATTGCTGATTACTTGATTGTGCGTGATTCGATAAATCCAAGAGGAAAATTTTAGCGAATCATCAAAATCGTTAAGGTTCTGATAAACTTTCATAAAAACTTCTTGCAAAACATCTTCCGCTTCCTCGGGGTCAATATTGGAAATACGCAAAATATACCTAAAAAGTTTTTGCTTGTATCTTTTGATGATATGCAAAAAAAACTCCTGATTCTCTAGGCTTAGTGCAACTATCTCTTCATCGGTTTTATTTTCACCCATTTCGCTGGGGTGAGAAATCGATTTTTCCAAAATCATAATAAAATCAAAGAGTTTTTGTTATAATGGGTATTTTTTTATTCAAGATATTTTTGCTGTCGCGATAAACTGGTTTCCCTGTCATAAAAATTTTTTACCCAAGAATCATTTTCACTAATCCAAAAGATTATTTCATCTTTTAATACGCTTGTTCAAGCATTTTCTTCAATGATTCCTCGCTATTATCCCATACTTTTTACTATAATACAAACATGAAATAAAAAAATAATAGATAATCACTATTTTTTTATAACAATAATATCCCTCCGCACTCCCTGAATAAGCTCGTGATACCCCGTCTCATAATTTCGAATTGCCTTATATAAAATATCTTTTTTGTATCTGTATGCTTCACCATGTCTTGTCCCAGGATCGTTGGTAATAAATTCCTTACTCCGAAAATCATAACCGCGAATCACCAACATGTGTCGCTCTGGACCAGGGGCTGTAAAATTTGGGTTGCCAAGTTCTTGGCCATTCATGGGCGCCACCACTATTTTGCCCGCACGCAACTCACCAATGATGTCGTCGACAGTGATATTGTTTTTTAACTCTGCGTTTTCGAATCCCAGATAATCCTTATAAATCCAGTCAAGCGCATCACTCGTGGCAATATCTCTGTATTCGCCATATTTCTTTTTTTCAAAATCGGAAATATTCAATACCTCACGCAAGGCTTTTTCTTTTGACAAAGCGTCTCCCCTAGCCCAAGCCACAGCCATCAGAGCGCTTGCTTCTTCGCAACCATCTTGTTGGCGTTCATCTTTCCAATCCCCAAATGGAGCCTGCGAAACAAAAGGGACTTTATTGTCTATAAGTTCAGTATTTGTTTTCAAGTTTTTGGTCGTCGAGTCAATGAGATAATTATTTATATCGCCGACCGGAATTTTTTCAATATCAATATTACTAATCCCTAACCCAAGCTCTCGCATCAGTGCAAAAGCGTCACTAGGTCTACCTAAATAATGTTTCTTTAAATCAATGGGATTTATGTAATACGCCTCGCCATGATTTTCTACGTCGAGAAGAATTAAGCCAGACAGCGAAGCAGAAAATGTTTCGGATTTTGTAATGAAATCGTGTTTTGCGCCCAAGCCCAATTTGCGCATCACAGAAAATGCATCAGCGGGTCGACCCAAAAAATATCTAAAATTACTTTTTGGATAAACATACCAAGCTTCACCATTTTTTTCAACTTGAAGTAGTATTCTGCCCACCGTATTTGTTTTTGGTGATACTGCCAAAATGGGCTTGCTGCTAATCAGAAGAAGTGATGCTATAAATAATAAATTTAAAATTTTCATATTTTTTACCGTATCAAAACGCCTATGATTAAAATTCAAAATCCTTGTCTATTAATCAATTTTCGCTCCCAATAACCACGCCAAGTCATTGACCTGTACACGATCGATAGTCACCCCTTTTAGATTTTCAATACCGATTTTTATTCCTTGGATATCGCTAGTTTTTAGGCTGACGTTTAAATTTTTAGTTGCGGACATTTTTATTTTTGTTAAATCACATTCCGAAAAATTTACGTCGAATAATTCTGCCGCATAAAAATCTGTTTCCGCTAAATTTGAGTTGGAGAAAACAATGTGTTTTAATTTGGCAAAACGAAATTGAGAAAATTTTAATTGGCAGGTCTTAAAAGAAACATTTTCAATAAGCCCCTCACTCGCCACGAGTCCCGTCATTCGACATTTTTCAAAATCAATCATCTTGAAATAGGCTTCTTCGATTTCCATATTTGCCAAATCACAATCTTCAAATTTTACATTGACTAGGGAAAGATTTTTTACTCTAAACTGATTGAATTTACAATTTCTAAAAATACAACTTTTAAATTCCAGCGACAAAAAATTTTGCTTGCTAAAATCATGAGTCGAAAAATCCAACTCTTCATACACAGTATCTTCAATCAAGTCAAAATTAAGTGCTCGCTGACCTACTGAAACTTTTGAAAAATTTTTTTTGTTCTTTTTTTCTATCATACGATTGTATTATGCTTTTTTATTATATCAAATACAAAAAAATAAAAACAGGTCTATTCCTGTTTTTATTTATCGCTTATTTGCTGGTACAAAATTTATTTTTTGAATGTTTCGGCCAGTTTTGAAAACCCTTCCATAATCTCAACCGGCAAAGCAAAGATAACGGTTTTGGATGGGTCTGGATTGATCGCCTCGATAGTTTTGAGTGTACGGAGTGACAAACCGCCAGGGACCATCGATAGATTTTTGGCAGCTAGGCTCAAATCTTCTGAAGCCTTCAGCTCGCCCTGGGCTCGGATTATGACCGCACGACGCTCACGTTCCGACTCGGCTTGTTTGGCCATCACACGTTTCATGTCGGCTGGCAATTCAATATCCTGAATCTTGATGCTGTTCACATTGATCCCCCAGCTATTGGTTGCTTCATCAACAATTTTTTTGATTTCGTCCGCCACTCGGTCACGCTCAGTCAATAGCGTATCGAGCTCAACGCTACCAATCACATCACGCAGTGCAGCTTGCGCATACTGCGAAACCGCCATAGAATAATTTTGAATCTCGAGTGTGGCCATCTCGGCTTGCTCGACACGAAAATACACCACGCCATTTATACCAACCGGCACGTTGTCCTTGGTGATTGCCTCTTGTTGCGGAATATCCACAGTCGATATCCTCATATCAACTTTATTCATGGTTTGAATAACTGGAATTATCCAGTTTAGTCCTGGTGTTTTGATGCCAGAGTACTTACCAAGAGTAAGCACCACGCCACGTTCGTATTGATTGATGACACGTAGGCCAGCAATCAACAAGAATAGACCAAACAGAATCACAATCACGAAGAACATAAAAATAATGTCCATAGTTTTTTTTATTACTTAATTAAAATATTAAAATGAATTTTTAAATCTATTTTTATGTAATTCCGATTTTTTGTCATTCCGGGCGAAGCCAAGGAAACTATAATGCGTGCCAAAAAAATTAACGTATTCAATAATTTGCAATGAATTATAGACCTCTCGGCTTCGCTCGAGGTGACAAAAAAAGCTCGAGATGACAAAAATTTACTATCTAATCTCCTTCAAAAACCCTGTTACTATTTTGTCCGTCGTAGTGTTCGAGGTATAAAAATCTTTCCAAACCACGACGATATCTGCATCATTAAAAATAGCACTTTGTACTTCTCGGGCTGTATCTCCGCCCGCGACCGAAACCAAACAATTGGAAGTGCCTTTGACCTGTTTGATTTCGTAAAACGGAATTTGTTTTTCTTTGTTACTTTCCGTCTCGTCGACTCCGCGATGCAGTATTACCACTCTCGGCATTTTCTTTAGTTTTTTTAATACGAGAATTGCACTCGGCACGTTCATCATATCGAGCATGGCCTCGACATTATATTTCTCGCAAGCGGCAATAAATCCGCCAATCACCTCGATGGGTGCTACACCAAGACACACAACCGCACTCGCTCCAGCTTGCGCGCACATCGCTACTTCTTGTTCGCCCAAGTCTGCTGTCTTCATATCGGCAACAATATATGAGCCAGGCATGGCATATTGAAGTCTTCTAATTACACCTATGCCCTCGGATTTAATTAGCGGGGTACCGGCTTCAATAATTATTTTTTCACTTGTAGGTAGTCCGCGTAAAACATTTAGAGATTCATTCAAACTGCCGTTCAGAGCAACTTGTAAATATTTTTTATTTTTCTTGAGTTGACGGTTTACGGATGGTGCCACAAATAGTGTGCTTAGTCCGCTTAATGCATTAACAAAATTATTTGTAGTTCGCAAAGTACTCGGTACTGGACTAGCAACTCGCATAAAAGCTGTTTCTGGAAGCGATAAGTTCAATGACGGTGACACTGAGCTAGTTTTATTTAACAAGCTCATAAAATCTTTTTTTCTTTTTATAAACGAGAGGAACACAACAAAAAAGATAAAAATAAAACTAGGGTTAATTATACACATAAGTGCCGGAATAACCCAAATATATTTTGGCAATTTCTTGAAATCAAATTGTCCCCTATTTTGATTTGGCATTTCTTTTCATTAAATAATTACACAAACAAAACTTCCTAATTTATAAAGTTACATAAAGACACTTTTCTTAATTCTTAATTGACTTAGCATAGGCTTTTATTGAAAGCAAAAATTCTTCGGCTAGAGCTTCTACCTGATCCGGATTTTCGTTGAAAGAACGCCAGACGACCGCGATGTCCGCGCCATTAAAAAACGCACGTCTAATATCTGTGGGTGACTCACCACCAGCGACTGAGATGACAGAATTATAAGCGCCTTTAATGCGATTGATTTCATGAAACGGAATTTCGGCTAACGTCTCGTCCGCTCCACGATGTAAAACCACAATGTCTGGCTGTTTCTTTAGCTTCGCTAAAACTTCAAAAGGAAATTTTACATTGAGCATATCAACCATCGAATCAATGTTATATTTTGTGCAATCAGCAATAAAATCGTTGATGGTCTCAGTTGGGGCAAGCCCAAGACAGGTCACCGCCGATGCTCCAGCCGATTTAGCGATACTTACTTCGGTACTACCGCGATCCATACATTTCATATCGGCCACCACATAAGCACCGGCCCCGATTCGTCGGCTCCAGTTATTTACAAGCGACCTAATGCCTCGCTCGCCGTTTTGCTTGATAAATGGTGTACCAGCTTCGACAATAATCCGCTCCGAAGCTGGCAAACGCAAAATCATATCATCCACTTCATAAAGCGAACGATTGAAGGCGATTTGTAGATGTTTTTGTTTTTTATTTAATATCATAGTAATCCAAATTCTATCTATTTCTTATTATATTATAGCAAAAAAACAGCTAAAAAAGCAAACAAAGATAATGACATTTCTATTTGGCTTTGACAAGACTAAAATTGTAATTAAAAAAGCGCCAAACATAGTTTGGCGCCAAAATAAAAATACTATTTTTAGGGATTGACATCCTTTCACTTTACATTAATAAATAACTCCTCAAATACGAGTCGCAATTCTCGTTCGGCCGCAAAGATATCGGCTGAAGAATGAACTGCATTTTTTGGTCCACCATTTGGCGTGCCAAATCTCGCTCGCAAAGTACCCGGCTCCGCCATCGCTGGATTAGTGGCACCATTCAATTTTCTGACTTCTTCAACGGCGTTTGGACCGTGCATGTAGATGGCGATACAAGCTCCAGAACACATATGCTCGACTAATTCTCCAAAAAATAGCTGCTCTTTGTGTTCAGCATAAAACTTTTGGGTAAAATTTCTATCCATGTAAAAAAATTTCATGCGAACTATTTCTATCTGAGGCAACGCACTGTATGCCGAAATAATTTCCCCTACATCTGGACGATTACTTGCATCAGGCTTGATGAGCGCTAAAGTGCATTCATTCGCCTCTCCATTGCCACCACTGTCTTTAGACATGATGCGCCTCCTATTTATTGAATTTTATTTTTCTCTCGACAAAAGTGCGATTGAACCAATCAGTATCGGCGTACCAATGCCGATTCCAAAAAACCAATGGTTACTCAGAAAATGACCGATGGAGCTAACAAACATTCCGGATATAATTATGATGACCACCACCCAATTAGGTCCTCCCTCTGGCAAAGTGTCGGCCAATTTTAATTCTCTTTGCATCCGGCAATATTCGAAACCAGAATAAAACATTATCATTGTAAAAACAGCTGCTACGAAATATAAAAATACATTAATCGATTGATGAGTCATTTCCCCTCCCGTTTACTATGATAATTTTAAAGATCAGTGGCTTAATATGTTATATCAAACATTAAAAGAATATAACATACACCTTGACATTTTGTCAAATTTTTTAAAAAATAAAAAACGGATTGACTCTAAGAATTTCTTCTTGAGTCAATCCGTTTGGGTATTGACATTTAGCACGTATCCATGCCAAAAGTAACGAATACCATATCTTAAAATTCCAAAAATAGAGGGGAAATGAAAGACATTTTAAATTTTATTATAGGGTCACTATCTCATAATCCCTAGACCCTAGTCCAATTTTCTCCCCGTGAATTAAAGCTTGTCCGCCATCATATTTTTTGAAATCTGGGCATTGGGCAGAGACCAAATCGAACGAAGCTTGGTCAATCGCCACTGGATCGCTCGATATTAAAATACCAAGGTCAGGCGTCATGCGCTCTTGTTTCATCGCCATACAATCACACTGCGCTACAATATTTACTAAAAAATTTATATAAAAACATTTTCGCCCCTCCGTCGCCGCCAAAGCATATTCAGCCAAAGCGGATTTAAAATTATTTACATCATTAGTGCCCCAAGGAATATGAATAGCCGACACCGGACAAACGGCGATACACTTTGAACAGCTAATGCACATATTTTGGTTGATGAATGCTTTACCGCTTTCATCATAGGCAATCGCATCTACTGGACAATTTTCGATACAAGTCCCGCACGATACACACTCGGCCTGCGTAACATGATGCTTGGTGCCAGCGTGCATGTCGAGTTTGCCTCGCCTACTCGCAAGTCCCATAGCCAAATTTTTTATCGCCCCACCAAAGCCAGCAGCGATATGTCCCTTGAAATGAGATACTACTAGTAGCGAATTATAGTTCTCCAGATTTTTTCCTAGGTAATATTTTTTGGCTTTTACTTCACTATTCGGATTCTTTAGCTCGTACTCCATCACGTCATCACCCTCTTCGCCATCTAAAATATCAACACGAGCAAAATCAAAACCATGGCGCAGGGCCAAGGCTCTATGCGACGAAGCCCGCGAACGCTGACTACGATAGAGCACTGTCGTCTCTAGTAGTGGTGGAAACGACACCATCGCGGCAATTTGCTTGATGAAACTAGCCGACACAAAAGCATCATTTCCTTCCTCACCAAAATGACACTTGAGACCAAGACGCCCCTCGAAAGTCGGCAAAAGACTTTTGACTTTGGCTAAGTCATTCATTTTTAAAAAATAGACTTTTGCTTTCATATAGGTAAAATTAATTTATAAATTTCATAATCAATCTAACATATTATAATTATAAAAACAAATAAAACAAGGGAATCACGTATGCTACGCAATTCCCTTTTTGTTTGGACAAAGGCACTAACTATTTTCAATATAGCTAATGCATTCCTGATATTTTTGTCCACTAATTTTTCCGGTGGACCTGTAATATTCGAGGAGTTGCCTGATGGTAAAAAGGTGAAAGCGGTGCATTCGGATTTTTTTCATGAAGCTTTAGTTTGAATGCGCCGAATTTGAACGCTCCTCTCTCAAGGATTATATCGGCAACATCTGTGTAAATTTTTTCCATAGTTCCTCCTTTTATTTCATAGCTAATCGTATTTGATCACGCAATTCTTTTGCTTTTTCTCCGGCAGCTTCCGCGTAATCTTCACCAGCACTGGCAAAGTCAATGTCCGATGACGAGTTAATCGCAATTGAACCACTACCGGTATAAGCATTTCTAACAGTTTCTTCCACGAACCCACCCTGTGTTCCAATGCCAGGAATTAAAAACCAAAGATCATTCCCGACCAATTGTCTGCCACGGCTTAAATGATAAGAAAATATTTTACCACTTCCTTTAGACTGCTCGTACGCAGCGGCCATTACTAAGCCTGCATTATCATTAATCCCGATTGTGAAAGCCCATTTATGTATCTTTTTAGCAATGAACTCCCAATATTGATCACCGGACTCCAAGCGAACATCCTGTACTTCGCGAGCCGCTGGGTTGCTCGTATAGCAAAGACCGACAATCGCACGTCCCAAATGTTCAGAATCGAAAAGTGCTGACATACAATCCTTGCCCATATAGGGTGAAAAATTCATCCCATCAACACCATCCAGCTCAAACTGACCAATACGATAACGGCCTTGTGTTCTACCTATATCTCCTCGTTTACAATCCAGAAAAACAGGAATATCGGGATGATTAGAGTGAATATGTTGAACTAATTTTCGCAATGCTAATTCGCCACCTTTGATTGCTTCATAGTGAGCTCTTTGTGGTTTAAACATTGAGGCATAGGGCGCCGTAGCATCAACAATCTTACACATCCAATGCGCAATTTTCTGCCAGTCATATTCAAAGCCAATAATGCATTCAGGCAATTTCTCCAGTAGAGGATCAAGGCCTACGCAAACCAATGAATCGACTGCTCTTTGCCTGTCAAATAATTTTACCCTAAAACTCTTTTCATATTCCATTTTCACAACCTCCATTTTCAATAAGATTATACAACTGATTTCCCATTTCTTTCAATAATTCTACACCTAATAATCATAGAATCATACTACCAACAAGTTGATTGATTGAAGAGAATCCATGATAGCTTATAAGTTTTTCTAAGTCATCATTAATTCGCGTAAATACTTGTCGCTTACTAAATCCGCCGGTGCCGACCGCAATCATATTTGCGCCTGATAACTAGACTTCATGTCGTTTCCTCCGTTTCTAAATTTTTATGAATATCTACCAATCTGTTAACACTAATAAATTGTTAATGTACAAAAACAAAAAGCAAACTCCTTAATTTTTTTTCTATTGAATTTGCAATAATGCTAGCTCACTTTAGCAAATATTTAAAAATAAAGCAATCATATTTTACAAATAGACGGATTTAATTTCTGGCCTAGCAAAATACATAAAAATCGCTTATTAAAGCGATTATTTCTCCTGTGGATCATGTTTTTAGACTTAACTAAGATCTATTCATCTGAGAACTTGTAGAAACATAATTAACAACTTTAAAATTCTGGATAATTTTTTTGAGCATTTATTATTCAAAAGGATTCTTCATTGCAAATAATATCTTCGGCGTATGATTATTTATTTGATCTATACTGATGTTATATTTCTCAACAGACTTTTGCTTTCATATAGGTAAAATTAATTTATAAACATCTTAACAATGGCCAATTCTAATTACCACAATCAAACATTCTTTATTCACAATACAATAAATAATGCGATAGGGCCAGACTCGAATTGAATAATACCCCGTAAATTCACCTTTCAGCTTTTTTCCAATATGTGGATCTTTTTGCAAACTGAGCAAAGATTTCAAAATTCGCAAACGATCATTTTGCGGAATTTTGTCTAAATCTTTTTCGGCCCGTGGATAAAACTTGATATTAAAATTCATACAGTTTATTTTTCACCGTATTTCTTAATCATATCTTCCAGGGTCGTGAAATCCTTCTGTTTTTTTTCTTTAATATTTTTTTCAAGACTCTTCAGGTCTTTTTTTAGATTTGGAAAGTCTTTAACAACCTCAAGCGTCTCCATCCAAGACTCAAACTCATCAGCCGACATGATCACTGCCTTGGGTTTACCATTCTCGGTGAGTGTATAAATATTATTCGGACTCTGTACCTCATCCGCAATCTCGAAAATTTTCTTGCGCGCCTCGGATATGGAAATAGTTGTTTTTACGTTCATATTTTTTTGGTTATTCTTTATGTGTACATAATAACGTACACAGTAGGTTTTGTCAAGAATGAAAAAAACCTCAATTTTTTTTCACAATTGAGGTTTGGATAATTAGACTGTTAAGCCTGAAAATTTTATCAAGGCTGACAAACAAATGTATGGGTATTTTCTGGGTTAAAGTTTTCTTCAATAAAAGCAGAGACCGCTTTCAGTTTTATTGAATCAAGAAATTCAAACTCTTCCTGACAAGAAGTGATTTTACCATAGAGAAACAGATGCCCCACCCCACCGTCGAAAAGTCTAGTCGAACTAGGTCGCCAATTATTTAGAGTAATTTTTGCTCTTCTAATAGCAAAATCAAAGCGCTCCTGATCTCTTAGTGTTTTATAAAAAATTTCCCAGAATTCTTCCACAGCTCGCTTACGATCTTCCGGCTTTGTACTTAAAGAAAGGTAGATCTGCTGATAGTCAGGGGAGGGAGCCATCCCAAAATTACAAGAATAAAACAAACCGGATCTTTCCCGCCACTCCATTATGGGACTTGACAATCCACCCCTTAACATAGAGCCAAAAATGCTGGTAATCTGGGCGTGCCCGGGACTGCTTGGCACAGCCGTAATAGAAAAAATAGAAATAATCGCATGAAATGCTTTTCCAGATTTTATAATTCTTTCTTTTTCGATATCATCATTCAGCTTAAGTGAATAGGGCTTTCTTTTCTCACCAGGTTGGGCATTATTAAAATATTTCTCAACATCCCTAAGGCTGTCATCATAATCAAAATTACCAGTCAAAAAAATTTTCATGTTTTCCCTGATATAATTTCGTTGATGCATTGCTTTTAGATCAGAAATAGAAATATTTTTAATTCCTTCAAGCGTGCCAATAACTAGATTTCTATAACCACAGCTTTCCTGAAAAACCGATGAGCGCATTTCCAAGCCGAAGAAGCTTTCAACATCTTGCATTACACCATTGTATTCCTGCACTATGACTCTTTGATTATTCAAAAGCCTGTCTTCTGGATACTGCAAGTGTTTAACCATATCGGCAATAACTGGTATAGAACAAGATACGTATTCCCCTGGAATATGGCAAAAGTACTTAGTGAAGTAAAATCCAGTCGAGGCATTCATTTCACCACCATTTCTGTCGCACTCACAAAATAGACTTTTCTTATTGGGATAGTTTACTGTTCCGTCAAAAGGCCAATGTTCAGCAAAGTGATGCAATCCAGGCAAATGACCATCGTCTCGACTGCCACAAGGAAGCGCCACACCAAAGGTAGCCCAGGTTTCGTGCTCCTGAAAACTTAAAAAGACTTCTATGCCACTACTTAATACAACACGCTTAAACTCATAGTTATCAATCATGCTCTAACTCCTATTTAAAAATTTTTAAAAGAACCCTTCATTTACCCTATGTAGATGATACACAAAAAAATAGCACGAATGGGCTATTTTTGTCAATGCTAAAAAAAGTTGACCGCTTTAGTATCGGCCCATGTTCAATGATAAAAGAAATTAGCTCTTCAACATTCTTACAACTAACGCAACCATCTTGTCTTTGTCTTTTGGATTGCTCTCGGCAATCAAAAGAGTAATCGCCGTCAAAGCAGCCGGAGAGATTGATTGTGTATTCAACAATTTGACCCTCTTCAAAAACCAAACAAAGGCATAGGTGCCACTTTTTTTATCACCAACTCATCTCGATCATAAGCATCCAAAGACAACCAGGTGTCAGCAAAAGTTTTTACCAATTCTAAAATACTTTTATTGTCCAAATTTTTATCAGTCGGCAACAAGGCCTTTATATCATCAACAGTTTTTAAAAATTTTTCGTAATTTCTTGCTATCACTTTTTTATTAACTACAAAACCAGCTAATCAAATTGCTATATTTTCCCAGCGATCGCTTTTCCAAATTCAACACACTGCTGTTTCTGCTCTTCATCTGGATTCCATAATATTTTCAAACCTTCACCAATCAACTCAAAACCAGATTCTTTTATTTTCTCTTCGATTATCTTGACTCCTTCGCCACTCCAACCATAGCTACCAAAAGCTGTTGCTTTTTTATTCTTGAACCCAAGGCCTTTTATCATTTCTAGGAGCCCGCTCAAAGAAAAAAGAATACCACGATTAACGGTCGGCGACCCGAATAAAACCATTTTGGATTTAAAGACCTCCGTGATTAAATCATTTTTATCGGTCCTGGCAGCGTTAAAGAGTTTGATACGAATGCTAGAATTCACTTGCTTGATACCGACAGCAATTTGTTCTGCCATAATTCTGGTGCTACTCCACATTGTGTCATAAATAATAGTAACTTGATCCTCTTGATAATCTCCCGCCCACTCCAAATATTTTTCGATAATTTGCCCTGGATTTTTTCGCCAAACAACACCATGACTAGGACAAATAATATCAAGTGGTAGATTTAGCTCTTGGAATTGTTTTATTTTCTGTCCGACAAACTTACTAAAAGGAGTTAATATATTGGCATAGTACTTAATCGCTTCTTGTGACAATTCTACACTATCAACCAAATCATTAAATAAGTGTTCATTGGCATAATGTTGACCAAAAGCGTCATTCGAAAACAAAACTGCGTCGCCTGTTAAATAACAGAACATACTATCTGGCCAATGCAACATTGGCGCCTCGATAAAAATAAGCTCCTTACCGTTCCCGAGAGCGAGTTTGTCACCGGTTTTAATTACTTGAAAATTCCAATCCTGGTGAAAATGTCCTTTGAGCGAAGACACTCCGGCTCTGGTACAATAAATCGGCGTGTCGGGAATATTTTTCATTAGCTCTCCCAGCGCACCACTATGATCTATTTCAGCGTGATTGGCCACAACATAATCAATTTTTTTTAGATCAATTTCTTTCTTGAGATTATTTACATATTCTTTGGCAAAGGGCTGCCAAACTGTATCTATCAAAACATTTTTTTCCTCCTTAATTAAATAAGAATTATAAGTACTTCCTCTGTGAGTAGAATATTCATGGCCATGAAAAAAATTCAATTCCCAATCTGTTTTTCCCACCCAGCTTATATTATTTTTAATTTTTTTTGTCATATTTAATTTTCTATTTAATTACTTTTTTAGTATAGCATGTTTTAATTCAAAAATATCTATAGTGACAAATTGCAAAAGGCACAACAAAAATAACTGCCTAAAATTGGCAGTTATTTTTATGTGGGCCGGATTGGGCTTGATTGGAACCAGATTATGCGAGAGTTAGCGGAATGGAACAAAATACTTACCAATAATTATGATATATTGAACAATTAAACAATATCGCCAAAATCTGGCTTATCTTCTACAAATGAAGCCTTGACTCCAAGCGATTCAAAATAATCCAACATTTTTATACAAGCAAATTTCTCACTTGAATAATGCGAGGATCCTATAACATTTATCATATTTTCTTTTGCAAGGCTATTAAATTCTACTGCTGGAGGATATCCTCCAAT
>JBBRXK010000015.1:0-13408 GCA_038248465.1 Patescibacteria group bacterium
AACTTTTCCATCGTATCTATCTAGATACTCGGACAAAAGCTGGGTTCCGCCATGGATGTTGTCCTCCGGATCGAAGGGGTCAATTTCCATTCTTTTATAATTCACTGGCATCAACTGCATCAATCCTTTAGCGCCTTTTTTAGAAACCGCATTCGGATCAAACCCTGATTCAACATTAATAACTGCCTTTACCAGCAAAGGATCAGGCGATGGATCATTTTTATCGCAAGCGCTCTGAATTATAGTTTCAAGACTCGGCTCTTTTTTTTCCTCTGGTATTTTTTCCTCAGCTTGATTATTCAATGAGTTAAAGATCTCTTCTTTTCCAAACTCAAAATAGCCTTCGGTGATTAGGACTATACCATGAAACAGGCGGCGAAGCATTTTGGAATACTTCAGTCGCTTTTCCTGAAAATCCTTGCCTGACTTTTCATCGTCGGACTTCAAGGTATCAACACTGGCTTCCTCAGCCATTACGTGACCACTAATCAATGATTTATTAGGGGTGACATCTGCCACCTCAACACCATTTAAAAACATCTTGCCCTCGGCACTTAAATATCCGGAAAAATATACACACGAAAATAATAAAAACGCAAATATGCCCTTCATTATAAAACCCCCCTTTTTTAAAAAACATTTTAGATTAACAAAATTTGAATGAACAAGTCTTTATACTAACATCTATTAACTAGTACGTCAAGAAAAGAAAAAAACTTCAAATAAATTATTTGAAGTTTTTTTCTTGCACAAATTAAAATAAATCTGTGCGGGTAATAAGCACGACTAAGTCTATCAATAATATTTTTAAAACAGAGATGGGATTTGACCATTTATAAACATCAAAATAGAAATACCGATTAGTGCTAGTAGGGCGACTCCGAATTCATTGCTAATTTTAATAATTCTTTTTTCTAGTTTCATATTTTTTAAGAAATTTATGCTTAATAGCATAGTTTGCGTCGGAAATTAATATATACCGACTTTTTAATTACTTTCTAACATTATAGCACTTTTTACAAATCATCACAATATCATTTTTTGCCACTTGCCTATTTGTCTTTATTTTGTTAAAATACCTATAAATAAACCCATGTGCTATGGGATATTTTTTATTGATAAATTTACTTATATAGACAATATGGCTAACAAAGAAAAAGAAAATAAATCAAAATCTAGCTATGGTGCTGACGCCATAACCGTTCTCGAGGGACTTGATCCAGTCCGAAAACGTCCCGGGATGTATATCGGCTCTACTTCCACTGCCGGTCTTCACCATTTGATATGGGAAATTGTCGATAATGGCTTCGATGAAGCAATGGCTGGACATGCTGATAAAATTACCGTCACCTTGCTGGATGATGGCATGGTGGAAGTGAGTGACAACGGACGTGGTATCCCAGTGGGCATGCACAAAGTCACTGGTCTCTCTGCTCTTGAAACTGTTCTCACAAAACTACATGCCGGTGGCAAGTTTGGTGGCGAAGGAAGTGGCTACAAGGTTTCTGGAGGCTTACACGGCGTTGGTGTTTCAGTTGTTAACGCGTTATCTACTTATCTCAAAGCCGAGATTCACACCGAAGGACAAATCTGGGTACAGGAATACAAGATCGGCAAACCGATAAACAAAATTAAAGCCATTGGCTCGACCAAAAAAACTGGAACCACTATCACCTTTCAGCCTGACTCTTCGATTCTTACCGAAACAGAATTCAAGTGGGGTGTTATTCTAGATCATCTGCGCCGACAAGCTTATCTCACCAAGGGAATTACCGTGGATATTTTTGATAAACGCAAAAATCATCGTCAAAAAAGTTATTCATTCTATTTTGAAGGTGGGATTCTCGCTTACATTAAAAATTTGAATCACAATAAAGAAATAAAGAATCAAAATATTTTCTATATTGACAAGAGCATCAACGACGCTCGTGTAGAAGTTGCTTTGCAATACAACGACGAATACAATGAAAATGTTTTGCCTTTTGCCAACAATATCCCAAATCCCGAAGGTGGTACTCACTTGGTCGGATTTAGAACTGCGCTAACTAGAACTTTGAACGCCTATGCCCGGTCGCAAAAATTACTCAAAGAAAAAGATGAAAATTTAACCGGTGAAGACGTACGCGAAGGCTTGACGGCCATTATCAGCGTCAAGATGTCTGATCCACAGTTCGAGGGACAAACCAAGGGCAAACTCGGTAACGCCGAAATGAAAACTTATGTCGAGCAAATATTTGGCGAACATTTTGCCATATTTTTAGAAGAACATCCAAAAGATGCCGAAGCTATGGTTGGCAAATGTATTTTGTCTAGCCAAGCTCGTCTGGCTGCTCGTACTGCTCGAGCTTCTATTTTGCGCAAAGGCGTACTAGACGGCATCACTCTCCCCGGCAAACTAGCCGACTGCTCTACTCGCAAAGCCGAGGATAGCGAACTGTTCATTGTAGAGGGAGACTCGGCTGGCGGATCAGCCAAACAAGGTCGCGATCGCAAATTTCAAGCGATCTTACCTCTTCGTGGAAAAATCTTGAACGTAGAAAGGGCTAGACTCGACAAAATGCTCGCTAATAATGAAATCAAAAATCTCGTTATTGCCCTAGGCACCAATATCAACGACCAATTCGATATCGAAAAATTGCGTTACCACCGTATTGTTATCATGACCGATGCTGACGTCGACGGTGCTCACATCCGCACTTTGTTATTAACCTTATTTTTCCGTCACTTCACTCCCCTGGTCGCTGCCGGTCACCTCTACATCGCGCAACCACCTTTGTACCAGCTAAAAAAAGGTAGCAAAGTGGAGTACGCTTATTCCGACAAAGAAAAAGAAACTATTTTAAGCAACTGGGGTGGAGTCGCCGAGTCGGACGACGAAATTAGTGGCGGAACCGAAACAGAAGAGTCCGAAGTCAAAGACGAGGAAGACATTGAAAAAGAAAATGAAGCCAAAAAAGCCAAGGCGCTAGGTCGCATCAATATCCAACGCTACAAAGGTCTAGGAGAAATGAATCCCGAACAGTTGTGGGAAACCACCATGGATCCAGCCAAACGCCTCATGGCCCAAGTCACCATGGAAGACGCCGTCCAAGCTGACAAAGTATTCGACATGTTGATGGGTGGCGATGTTGCCCCTCGTAAACATTTTATTCAGGTACATGCCAAGAAAGTTCAGAATTTGGATGTATAAATTATTTGTACAGTAGTATTTATATAACAAAAAGCGAAGTGGTGGCACTTCGCTTTTTATTTATTGATCAATTTTTTTAAGAATCCTTCTCAGTTAAAGTAATTATTTTCTGAACTACTTTTCTAGCAGCTACTATATCACTCTTTTTATACATCTCGTAGTGGACTGGATATCTTGAGCCGATATAAAACTTGCTAAGCGTAGCACATTCGTCAAGCGATTCCTCAAACTCTTTATTTATTTTAGCGCACAAAGCGCACAATGTGCTATTGTCGTGTATTTTAGGAGGGTTAACTCCATGTAAAACCAAATAGCCTTTTGAATATTTCTCGGCTGCCTGATGAAAAAAGAATCCCATTTAAGCATAAAATTTATTTTGCTTATCATCTAAATGAAGCTCAGCAAACATAAACTCACTATTTCCAATCTTAAACCATTTGTCCGCCTCCTTGATATTATTTTTTTTCATATAAGACTTTTCCATTATTAACAATGTCAACGATAAAAAAATCCCCCGAAGCTAGTCTCTTTTTTAATTCTAGCGGCGTGAATACAATAATATCTTTTGGAGTCTCAATCTTGGCGCCATTAGCGATTATGCTTACTTCATCAATCCTTTTACCAAAGCTTTTAGTAGTTTTTTTAACTATCAATAAATCAATATCACTATCTGGGCCAATTTTACTGTTCACCAAACTACCAAAAAGAATAATTTTTTCTGGCTTGTACTCCTTAATAATCTGATTTTTAAGCTTTTTCAGCTCTTTTTTGAATTTTTCTTCCATGGCTATATAATATCAAAACTTGTTGTGATTATCAATAGACAATTTTTGTTAAGCTATAATTATAATAGCTCGGCAACTTTAATTTTTCTAATGTCTTTATTGCTAACGCCTAGTCCAAGTTTTCTCATCAAGTCATAAGCCAAGTTCCCATTACTTAGATAATATGCGTTGCCCTTGGTATCAATATAATATGCCTCACCATGAGATTCAATTTGCAAAAATATCTTACCGCTGTGTAGCTTGGCAAAAGATTTGTCAGTCTTGATTTTTTCCAAGTCTTTATTACTTATTCCGACACCCAAATATCTCATAATGCCGTAGGCCTTTTCACCATTAGCCATGTAATATTTTTTCAAATCCTTCGGGTTAACATACCAAGCTTCACCGCGTTCTTCTACTTGTAATAATATTCTACCCTTCAATTTTTTTGAGAATCCAGAATCAACAGCGCTTTCTGCCTTCTGCTCTTTTTTTATAGTTTCTTTTATTGTCTCCTCAAGAAAATCTTTTGACGTAAACTCAACACCCAAAACTTCAACTTCTTCATCGACTTGAGTTGGGGCCTTCTCTGACTCCTTGTCTTTTTTTATCTCTACGGGAGTTGTGGGAGCACCTCCTCCGCCACTGCCACCGCCTCCACCTTGCACAACGTTCTTTTTAAATATCGCCTGAACACTGAAGCTTTGTCTTACAACTTCGTCGGTTCTAGGATTTTCAGCAGAACCATCATTCCAGACTACAAAATGATATCCAGCGTTTGGCTGCGCCGTGACCGCACTTGAGTCGTGATCATAATAAACGCTCTGTGATGATGAGCCGATAATTCTTCCGTTAGAATCAGAGCTGTAATTCAACAAATACTTATCAAACTCAAAGATGGCAACCAAATTTAAATCCTTATTGACATCCAATTCCTGTCTTAAACTTGTGGTAGTGCCGTCAGTCCAAGCAATAAAATGACATCCGCTGGTGGCTACTGCTTCAACAGATTCTCCATCATAACCGTTATTAACGATCTGCAAACTTGATCCAATAATATTACCACAACCACCCTCTATTTGATAAACCAAATTAAAATGCGCTTCAACGCGATACATGTTGACCACTTTATCAAAATCATAAGTCAGACCATACGCAGAAAAATATATTCCATCTCTCCAATAAAAAGGAGAACTCGGCCAACTAGAGTCTAAACCAGATCTAATGTCCGCCACTTGTTCTGTGCCAGAATATGTACCATTGGTCCGCCATAGTTCAGCGCCCGAGTCATCTATGGCACTAAAATAGAGCAAGTCACCTACTTCACGCATTTCTCCTAAAACATCCAACTGCATTACTTGCAGAGTCCCTTCGTTAGTTCCGTCTGACTTCATCAAACCTCCCTTATTTCCCCATTTGTCTTGATAAGTAAAAAATAAATCCTGACCAAATTCTCCACCTCTAAAACTATTTATATCCATAGAGTAGAAATGTTTTAAGCCACAGATCGTTCCATCCGTCGTTCCGTCGGAGCGACACAAAGACACATCGCTCGTTCCCACAAAATCTAAAAAATACACATATAGTCCTGCTCTAATAAGTCCATACTGACTCTCTCCGTCATAAATCAACTTTGTTCCTTCTATCGTTCCATCAGATTTCCAAAGTCCGTTTGCCCCCAAATAATAGACACTGTCGTCCATTTCAATAATAAATTGTTTCACTCCTGTGTAATTGCTTACACCCAACAGACTAGCCCTTACTCCGTCATATTTCCACAACTCGACTCCGTTTTGATTAAAAAAATACAAACTGCCATTGGCCAAAATATAATAATTTCCACTCGAGAGTGAATTATTGATGTCTTCCTTTATTGCTTGGGTGCCCTCCGCCGTGCCATCGGACTTATACAATATGCTATTGCCCCATTCTGGGTTTCTTACTATAAAAAGTAATTCATCTCTGTTCACTAAAATATTGCCCTTTCCAGGAAAACCGACTTTGACGAGATTTGTGCCTTCTTCCGTCCCGTCGGATCTCCATAAATCATAGCTATTCAAATTGCCGAATACAAAAAAATAAACATAACCATTCATTAGCGCGAAATTACTTGGATTGCTACCAACTACGCCAGGAGTAATGTCTTTAATCATGGCCGTCCCTGAACTTGTACCATCCGACCTCCATATCTCCGAACCATGTTCCAGCTCTGATCCCTGCATTATAAAGCTATTACCCATGTCAACCATGTCAGAGACATTAAGATTCTTTATAAACTCGACTTCACTGGCACTCACGCTATTTAGTTTAATAAAAAATAATGACAGCATCAATGCCGTCATTATCACAATCTTCTTTTTCATAATTTTTGATTATTTAAAAAAGCGCAACCAAAAAGGTTGCGCTGTTATTTATCAATATACTGTATAAATTTTAATATTCCACTTTTCATCGATTTATGATAATAGTGACTACACTCTAGCATAAAATAAGCAAAAAGTCAAAACACCTTACCCCTTACTCCTTACCCACCCGCAAGGAACTTCAAATCCCAAATCAATTAATTCGCCTTTTTAAACTGCACCCTAAACTGTGGCTCATATTTATTATCATACTCATCTTTGATTTCGACAATCTCGCCCTTCATTGCCATAGTGAGAGCGGCGTCACTAAGCAACATGGTATCGTTTTCAATGTCGGATTTTAAGGTATCTAACTTTTCAAGTTCTGAGAGAAAATCGCTTTTGATGGCGTCTTCTAGTCCTTTCTTTTTTTCCTTGAGGACTTTTATTTCATCAATCACCTCTTTTAGGACTAAAGAATTTAGCAGGGCGTCGCGGTACATGACCTTGATATCTTTCTGTTCTTTTTTGGTTTTTTGAATGCGATCAAAAATTTCTTGTATATTTTGCATAATAAATAAATTGCCCAGTGAGGGGCAATTATAATTAAATTAATAAATTTATATATTTTCAAATTCGTCAACGACGACAATTTTTTTGTTCTCGAGAATAGTGTACAAAAACATGTCAGTTATATCTCGGCGGTACAAAAACTCTTTGGTGTCCATAATCGTGTAATTCAACTCGCGTCCAACTTCGGACTCTAGTTCTTTTATCATTTTCACCAAAGCTTCTTTGTCAAATTTGCCCACCAACAAAATATCAGTGGAAGAATCCTCGCTGTTTACAAAAAAACCAGTCAAAATCATCAACTTCGGCTTGCCAGCTTCAAGTATTTTTTCCGAAAAATCTTTTTCATATAATACGTGTGCTTTTACAAAGAGCGACTTAATCTCTTCAAAAAGAATAAATTCTTTGTTGATATAATAATATTTTTTGTCAGTCTTGCTGACCGTGTCTTTGCTCTTGCTTTTCTTTGACGACTTGCCTTCTGTATCGATCTCTGACTCTAGGGCTATGCTAGTAGTTTTGAGCAAGCCAAAAACTTCCAGATTGTCTAGTTCTCTACGCACTGAATTGAGCTGTAGTTCTAACTCTCTGGCTACTTGTCGAATATAAAACTGTTCATTGGTATGAGAAAGAAAAAATTTCAAAAGCTTGACTCGCGCCGTCGAGCCAAATAATTTATTTAAAATAAATTTACCAGAATTTGTCATAAATAAAATTTATCCTGTACAATTAATTTACCATTGAATTATATCCACTTTTTATAGTATAATAACTTATAAGATATAAGTCAAAATATTTATACACAAGCAAGCATTTTTTTAACATAAACATGAGCTACAAATTTGCACAACTTATTCAAACTCCAGGAAAAAGCAGTAAAACTAGCACCGAAGTGTACATTGCTCAACCAGATTCTCACAAAGAAGAATTAGCTGGTAAGCTTTTTGTAATTATTGAAATAAATGAAAATAGTAATAACAGCCTAAAAATAATTAACTTTCTCATTGACTCTATTGTACACAATTTTTACCAAAATGAAAAATTACTCCTCCGAGAAAGAATGCCGAGCTTAAAAGTAGAGCACATTTTTGAAACAAGTCTGGCCAAAACAAATACACAATTTACTGATTTTATAAAAAATGAAAATATTAAAATATCAATAGAAAATATTAACATAAGCACGGGAATTGTTTTTAAAAACGAGCTTCATATATCCAATAGTGGGAATAACAATGCTTATTTGATTTTTCCCAAAACTGACAAAAATGATAAATCAAGCGAAAAATTTGGCATAGTAAATATTTTTAAAAACAAGGAAGAGCAAAACGGCAATTCAAAATATCGTCTTTTTTCCAATGTTATAAATGGCATTATTCCACCACGCGCTAGTGTTTTTATTAGCAACGAGGCCTTATCAGAATACATTTCACAAAAACAGTTTATTGAAATCATCAGCTCGCTCCCACCGACAAGTGCCGTCGAGCAAATGAAAAATATCATCAATAATATTAACACCTATGTTTCTTTTGCTGGCATCATTATTAAAAACACAATACTTGATAAAAACATAGAGACTCCGCGCCAAAAAAATGAAGCAAGCAATAGTTCAATTTTCTCTTTAAACAAAACCGAAGATAATACCGAAGCGCTCCTAACTCCATCTGGCATGATAAGTATCAAAAAGTGGCTCAAAATTCTTCCGGATCTTTCTGACTTATTTCATAAACCTAATAATCCGCCCAGTGGTGGCTTATTTTTGAAGGATAAAATATTTATGAAGCGAAAGTCATTGTTTAATAAGTCAAAACAGTTTACAAATAATTTTTTTGCAAATCTACTCCAGGCCCTGCTTAATCTAAGTAGAAATTTTAATTTTAAAAATTTTTTAAATTCTTCAATAAAAAAAATTCCTCGTCTGGAAGCTGCACTTGTTTCCCTAAAAAATAAATTTAGATCCATAATATTTAACAAGAAAATATTACTCACTGTCTCGCTTTTATTCCTGGTAGCTTTTATCTACAACATCAGCAATACAAAAAAGGACCAACAGACCGAAGTAAGCATACAAAAATACAATGACATCACCAAAGAAATTGAACAAAAACAAAATCAAGCTGATTCAAGTTTGTTATATAGTAACGATGAGCGAGCCAAAAAACTGTTTGATGAAATCAGCACCCTTATCGAGGGGTTGCCAAAAGATACGAACGAACAAAAAACAAGTTACGAAAGTTTTAAACAAAAATTTAACGAACAATTGGAAAAAGTGAGACGTGTCACAAGGACTGAGACTGCGGAGCTTATTTCTGATTTAAAAAATATCAATAGCAATGCTAACGCGGACAGTCTGCTTTTCTCCAAAAAAACCAACAAGCTTTATGCGGCTGATGCGAGTCAGAAATCAATTTACATTATAAGTTTGGCGGACAAAAGTGCTTCAACTATCACCTATCTAGATAATCCCATCCAAGAACTAAAAAATCCCATCCTCTTATCTAGTGAAGATACTGAGTATATTGATTATTTCAATAAGTCATCAATTCTAAGTCTCAATACTATTAGCGAAGAGTTTTCTACAAATGAGATTAGTGTCGCCGATCCAGATTTTATTAGCGGTGCCGGTTTGTATGGCGCCAATATATATTTGACCGACAATAAAAACAATGAAATATATCGCTATAGCAAAAACGGTCAAAAATTCGACACACCCACTGCCTGGCTCAAGGACAAGTTGGATCTCAGTCAAGCGGTAGATCTGGCGATTGATGGTAATATCTATATTTTGAATTCTGACGGCACGGTGGTCAAACTTCTAAGAGGGACCAATGTCGATTATAAACTCGAGGCCTGTGATCCACCGCTGGAACAGGCTAATAAAATAAGTGTTTCCACCGCCAAGGGGCAAGATTTTCTTTATGTGCTTGAAACGAAAAACAAACGCCTAGTCGTCTACAACAAAGCTGGACAGTTTTTAATGCAGTACCAAGGTGACAATCTCACTGCGCTAAAAGATTTTGTAGTTGATGAAGACAACAAAATTATTTACTTTTTGAGTGGGGCAAATGTCCTTAGGTTTAGCGCTGTACATTTTGAATTGAAATAAAGCTTTGTCATTTAGTGAAATTTTATACTACTCGCAACACGATAAAGAAGCAGAAAAGTAATTTGCTAAGATCGGAATGGAAATTTCTAGATTATACAAAAAACTGCCTCACTCGCGAGACAGTTTTTTATTATTCGTAAATAGAAATTTATTTTAGGGCAACTTTTGCACCTGCTTCTTCGAGTTGTTTCTTCATAGCCTCGGCCTCTTCCTTCTTTACACCCTCTTTGACTACCTTTGGTGCTGCGTCTACTAGATCTTTGGCATCTTTTAGGCCCATGTCGGTCAAAGCACGGACAGCTTTGATAACCGCAATCTTGTTTGCACCTGCTTCCGTGATTTCAACATTAAAACTATCTTTTTCTTCAACAGCTTCGGCGGCTGCTGGACCCGCCGTCATCATCATGGCTGGGGCGGCAGCTGAAACGCCAAATATTTCTTCTAATATTTTTACAAGTTCAGCCAAGTCGAGAACTGACATTTTTTCAATTCCGCTAACAAGGTCTTTGAATTTTGCAGGAACTTCTACTGTTCCTTCTGTGTTTTTTTCTTCGGACATATTATTTATCTTGGCCAATAGCTTTGGTAAATAAACTAAAAACTAAAGGTCTTATTTATTATTTAAAAATTTATATTCTTCGCCATTCTAAATATATTTTTGCGATTATTTGTTGTATATTTATTTTACAAAAGCTTCGCTGTATTACAATTCAGTTTGACAAAGCAATTTAATTAACTCTTTTTTTCTTTTATGGCGTTTAAGGCGTACACAAGTCCTCGCAAGTTTCCCGCCAGTACATTCACAAATCCAGAAACTGGTGCATTGATTGAGCCAACAATCTTGGCATACAATTCTAGCTTGCTTGGAAGCTTAGCCAACGCTTGCACACCAGCAGCATCGATAAATTTGTTGTCCAGAATGCCACCCACAAAAGTAATGCTGTCTGGGTTTTTCTTTTTGAACTCGTCTACTATTTTGGCTGGCGCCACCTCATCTTCGTAACCAAAGACGACAGATAATTTGCCACTAAAGTTTCGCGGATTGAAGCCTTCCACTTTTTTGTCTTTCAAGGCTATTTCCAACAAAGTTTTCTTGGTAACCAAATACTCACTGTTTTCCGCACGCAAACTATGACGTAATTCTTCATTTTGTTTTACACCCATAGCATTGAATTCGGTAAACACCATAGATTTGGCCTTGTCAATTTTTGTAGTAATGTCCCGAAGCATCACCTGCTTTTGCAATTTCGTTTTTGCCATATTTATTTAAATTTACTTATAAATTTTAATGCAATTTGCTTGGTCCAGAATGAAAATTTCTGGACAATAAAAAACTGTGGCTTCACCACAGATGCAAAACAGCGTAAATACGCCGTATTTTACCTCGGTAGGTCTTATTTTTCGCCTACGGTCTGTGGTAACAATTTATTATGTGTTTATGATAGCATTATTGGGGATTATGTCAATAGCAACCCATATTTTAGTGCCAAATCCCCTCCGCATAATTAAACACAGGCCCCATGGCGATTATCTGGTTGCCACCAGATTCAAAAACAATTATTATCAGTTTAACCCCGTTTAAACTCTCATTCATTGCTGCTTTATTCAAGCGGATACTAAAAGATTTGGCGTTGGTTTTGCCGATAAATTCTTTACCCACAAAACTTTTGATATGGATACAATCATTGTAACTAAGTATGTCGCCGTTTAGGTTTTTTTTGTTTAGCTTGATAATGTCCTCAAACATCATATTCATATCGCGCAGATCCAGAGCGGCCGAAATCGTCTCACCGCTCACACTGAGCACATCCATCATTTTTAATAACATTTTGTTTCTGGCGATTGCTTCGTTGAGATAATCAATATTTGGCTCTATATAATTTGGCAACTCGCAGATTGGGCGTAATTTTGTGAAATCTTTTTGATTGCTGATGGCAGGCGCGATGTCATCCCGAGGTAGGTGTATGTTCACCCATGTCCCGAGTGCCGTATTCAAAACTTTTTCGTTTAACCATTTATCACTTTTCATATATGCCGGGAAGAGTGATTGATCTTCGGCCATGCTACCATTGATAATATCGAGCGTAGACCAATATATATTTGTATTCCAGGTAAACACATTGAACCCTCGAAAATAATCCCGAAGCCCTTGCATTTCAAAATCATAAGAATTGTAATTGGTTTCAATTTCAAATTTGGGAATATTTTTGAGCGGTGATTTTATATTTATAACATCCATCGCTGTGCCGACACATCGAATGCCACTACAGGCAGTTTGTTGCTGTTTTTTGTTGGCGGGCAATTCAAGTGTCGTCATCTTGCTACCCGTCAAATGATTAAAAATATATTCATTCGGCCAATACGGCTCTTGCAACATACGCATGCCTAGTAAGGGATTTTTACCCTCCTTGCGACTGTAGCTACCCTCTATTTCCGAGAATTTGTTTTGCGCAATCTTGTCTTGTATTTTGACAATTTCCAAATCCGTAATAGTATCTCGCGAAAATATTTTTTCTACCTCGTAATTGGCGCCATATATATCTTGAAAGGCGCGGTTGTATTCTAAAAAAGTTAAATCCTGTCGCAAGCCAGTGAAGTAGGAAATGAATTTGTAGATGATGGCCCATTGATTTTTGCTTGCCTGACTATCACTCATGTCCTTTGCTAAATAACTCGCTGATGTCATATTGATCAGCCAATCATTTTTATCTAGTAAACAATCGGGGCAAGAATCGGATTTGAAATAGAGCGGAAATTCGGAATTCAACCACTTTGTTGCCAAATAAAAATTATTCAACTTGGCATCACTTCGAAACTCTGTAGGCACAACAAATTCCGCATAATTTCTTGGATACAAGAAAACGGGAGATTTTTGGACTTGATTCAATTTTTTTATTAGTTGCACTTCCCGACCCACATCTTTTTCCAAATAACTAGGCAAAGTGAAATCATAATAGATTGCTTCGTCACTGGAAAACTTATGATTGCTATTCAAAGTCTTTTGCTGATTGATCTGATCTGCGCTCGGAGTCAATAGTTTGAGTATTACCGCCAAATATGCTGTCTCGAGACGACGGCTCTCAAGAATTAAATCATTGGTGGTGCCACGCGTTGCCAATCTTTCCTCGTAGCGTTTGGAGGCCTTGTCATACAGATCCTTGTAAATATTCCAAACTGTTTTATAAAAAGTGCTGCGACGTATTTCATCAAACACTCCTTTTAAATTATTTTGGTAGTTGTACATCAAAAAATCGGTGGTAATAACGATGGGAATTTCTTCCTGCAAGAGTCGATTATAGAGCGCGTAAAAATTATTTGCATCTGGATACGGATTATTTATTATTTTATAGCCGTCTTTGCCCAAATCATCTACATATTTGCTCAAATCAATTTTGCGCGATACATCGTAATAATTTTCCACTTTAGACTTTATATCGAT
>JBBRXK010000016.1:0-13065 GCA_038248465.1 Patescibacteria group bacterium
AGTCCTCCATCGCCGGATACAGTATTTCTTCGATAGTTTTATTCAAACGATGTATTTCATCAATAAACAAAACATCACCCTCATTGAGATTGGTCAGAATCGCGGCCAAATCTCCCGACTTTTCAATGGCGGGGCCAGATGTGATTTTTATGCCAACGCCCAGTTCATTGGCGATGATGTGGGCCAAAGTAGTTTTGCCAAGTCCTGGTGCACCATAGAGCAGTACGTGCTCGATGCTCTCCTGGCGCCTCCTAGCCGCTTCCATAGCGATACTAAGATTTTCCTTGATTTTTTCTTGCCCGACATAGTCTACAAGTTTTTTGGGGCGCAAAGAATTATCAAGCTGATTGTCACTTGCGATTTCCTCGGGGTTAATTAGTCTGTCTTCATTGTTTTTCATATCATCATTTTAACCCGAGTTGCGCTTTTTGGCAAATTTTGTAGAAACACGCAGTTTTTGCATCCTAAAAAGAAATTTAATCGCCGTTGGCCTTCATGTCTAATCCGATTGTTTGTCTAATTATATTTTTGGTATCCTCTCGAAAATCGGCTTCCAATATCCAATTCAAAAAGTCCTTGTCTTTTTTTGCCACGCTCGCCACCGACTGGTCTTTGTATTTGGAAAAGGCAAAATAAGCCACCCCATTAACCCAATAAAATTCTCGTGTTAAGCCAAGTTGGTTGGTGTCGTTTGTCTCATGAATCATTTTTAAAAACTCCGGATTTCTTGCCTCTTGGTATTTCTCGAGCTGTTTGATGAGTATGTCGATTATTACTTCGGTATGGGTAGAGGCATTGTATTGCCCCTTGTACTCTTTGCCTAGATAATACTCATAGGCCAAAGAGATTGTTCGTGGCGCCATATAACGAAAAATAGTTCTCGAGTCTATAATTTTTTCATCAGAATAATCAAAATCCATGCCGACCCGAATGAACTCTCTGCGCAATATCGGTAAATCAAAATACTGAATATTAAATCCACTATAATAACAATCACAGAATATATCCCAAACTTCTTGAGATTTCTCTCTGAATGTCGGTTTGTCCGCCAAGAATTGATTCCTGATGCCATGTATTGCCATTGACTCCGCACTTATTCTAAACTCTGGATTGAAATATATCTCGTCCTTTTTGGTTCGATTGTCTGGCCATATTTTTACATAAGCCAAATGAATTATTTTATCAGAACTAATGCCAAGGCCTGTTGCAGTTATATCAAAAATAAGCAATGGCTTGTCTAGTTTTAATAACTTTACTAATTTTTCGTATTTACTTGCGAGTAAAAACATAATTTTCTCAAAGATAATAGCATTTTGCCAAGTCCGGAATGGAGATTCCTGGACTATATGAAAGTAGAATACTTTTTGTATGGTCCGGAATGGAGATTCCTTGACTATATGAAAGTAGAATACTTTTTGTATGGTCCGGAATGGAGATTCCTGGACTATATGAAAGTAGAATACTTTTTGTATGGTCCGGAATGGAGATTCCTGGACTACAAAAAACGAGGCTATCGGCCTCGCAGTTAATTACACAAACTAACAAATCCAAGTCGTCTGCCCACCTTAATCAAGCCAAAAATCAAAAAATATTGCCGTTTCCATTTTACTAGCCCACTTTCTTTATTTTTCATTTTAATTTCATTTCTTTATAGTTCCATTATAAAATAGAAATGGCAATCGTGTCAATCTGTCTGACTAGTTGGCGTCAAAATAAAGCTTTTGCGACATATATAAAAAAAGACTTCAGTGAAAAACCACTGAAGTCTGGCTGTTTGTTGAGAGTTTTTATCCCTAAGTCTTATTTTTTTATAAGTTTTTTTCTAATCGCCAAAAAGAGGACGATAATTACAAAAAAGCCCCACAGGCTACATAACTGAATCTCGCTCATTAACATTCCCCACTTTTTCTTTTGGCAATTAATATCGCTGATAAGGAATTATAGTTGTATTTTTTTCCAACATACACTCTAATAACGCAAACAAGGGCGTAGAGCAAAGCGCTTCCCAAAAAAATAAAAAAGTAATCCATAGGCCTTCTCCTTTCGAAAATTTTTAAAAAGATCAATAATTACAATATATTTAAGATACTTCAAAAATTAATATGTGTCAAAAAAATAGTGCGGAATTGCAAAAAGACTAGAGTCGATCAACTAACTGCAAGACCACTTCGCCACTGACCGTATCATACACAGCAAAAGTGGCCATCTGAAACATGCCCGACAAAGTTCCGGGATTCAAAAAACGCACTCCTTTTATCTTCTCTTCCCAGGGCTTGTGTGTGTGGCCATAAAAAACAATATCACAGTCCCCCGATTCCAAAACTTTTTCAAACAAAAATGGCTCATGGCACATCCCGATTGTTTTTCCCGAAATCTTAAATTGAGCAATGCGTCCGTAAAAATTTAAATTGCTGAAATTTTTTATTTCACTTTCACCAAATGAATCAGCATTGCCACTTACCAAGTGAATAGATTCTTTAAAGTTTGTGGTCAAATAATCAAGCGTATCGATATTCGTAACATCACCGCAACAAATCAATGCAGCGATAGAATTTTTATTACACCAAATTAAACTTTTTTCCAAATTGACTATATTGTCATGAATATCAGAAATTATCGCAATTTTCATATTTTTTCTATTTAAGCAAATATCCCCACAAAGTATAGCAGATTCCCATTAAAAATAAAAAAATTAATGGCCACTTCAAATATAGTGGTGGTTTATAATCGAATATCTCTAGCCCTTTGTTCTGTTTTCGGATTTTATAAAATATCAAAACCAAGGCAACGCCACAAACACCACCGCCAATCGAGCCGACAAAGGAAATAACTTTTATCAAATTTTCAATACCGCACAAATAAAGTAGATAGGGCGTAAAAACTGAAATCGCCCAAGCCAGTCTGCGCCGAATTTTGAAATCCCAACTCAGCGTTTCGCGAATCGACTCGGCTACGCCAAAAAAAGATGTGACCATACTAAATATCCCAAAGATCAGGGCCAAAGATATTGCCCCGTCCATCATGTTGTGCACACCACTGAGCGCATCGGCCGTGGTTCCTTGGCCAGAAATCCCTACAATACACAGGGTAAAAATTATAATTATAAGAGCTGACACAAACGAGCTATGTCTTATTACTGTTTTCATGGCCAAGTGATCGCGATCAAGCAATTTAGCAATCATTGGTAGCGAACCGTTGCCATCCAGCGAAAAAAGTAAAGCGCCATACGGAATCAAAAAATATTTCCAATCAATAATAGTATAATTTTCTAGCTTGACATAGGGCAAGCCATGAAATACGATCAGACACACTACCAAGACCAAGAGAGAGGTCATAAATAATTCGGCCTTGGCTATCATGCTCACCCCAAAATAAACTACCGCTGCCTCAACTACAAACAACATTGTCGCATAAATAAATTCATTGCCTCCGAAATATGGATGCAATAGGTTTTTCAAAAAGATACCAGTGATAATAATATAAGCAAGCAATGCCCCCATGTTGCCAATAACTTTGGCCACAAACACAATCATTTTCCATTTTTTCCCTAGATAAATATCGGTGTAACCCGGCAATCTGTGATAAGTCCGCGTATTCAAAATCATGCTTGCATAAATCAGATGCAATAAATATTGTACTGGTATCAGGATAAGCAAAAACACCAAAAATGAAACGAGGCCCGCTTTGGCAACCAAATATGGCAAACCAAACATACCAACGCCAACAATATAGCCAATCATCACCGCCGAGGCTTGATAATATTTAATCTTTTGCTTGCTCATGAATTACTTTTATTATTAATACCCTTCTAGAGTTTAAAAATTAATCTTTATTTCCCCTTCCCTAATCTCCCCCACGTATCGCTCATCCAAACTCGACCACTTTATTAAATTGTCCAACATTTCTACTCGTCGTCTCTCAACACTAAGGGCGACCCGACTCAGCTTCGATTCTAACGGCAACAATCTGATATTCAAATTGCGTCCATCAAAATTGACAGCCAGCCCCAGACCTTCTTGCGTGTCGGTAGAAAAATATTGATCAAAAATAAAATTACCGAGTGAATAGAATATCGGTCTGCCTTTGTAAACTTCAATGCCCTGCACCACGTGCGGATGATGACCAATAATCATGTCGGCACCACTGTCGATCAAAGCGTGGGCAATTTTAGTTTGTATTTTACTATTAAGGTGTTCGTACTCTGTGCCCCAATGAATATTCACAATCACAAAATCGCTTGAACTTGCCAAGCGTTCAACAGCTATGCTCGCTGCCTCTATATCAATCAAACCATAAACCGTGCTAAATCCGGCCATTCCGAGCTGGTAGCCATTTACTTCAATAATTTTAGTACTGCAGTCGTCGACTTGTAAATCTTTGCAACCCACGTAGGGAATTTTGAGCTCATCCAAATTTTTTCTTGTCTCAATTATACCACGTTCGCCTTGATCAGAAAAATGATTATTAGACAAATTAAAAAAATTAAAATTATATTTTTTAAGTTCCGCAATTCGTGTTGGCGAAAAAGCAAAATCATAGGCATTTTGTGGCGCGTAGTGTTCACCCTTGTTAGTTACTGCGCCTTCGAGATTGGCACTGATCAAATCTACTCCTTGAAAAAACCTATTCTCCTCTCCTTTTAGATTTGCAAATATATAAGCAAAACCTTTTTCATTTATCTTCTCGCCAACATGTCGATCGAGCATCAGATCACCAAAAAACATCATCGAGATTGTTTTTTCTTTTTCAACTTGTCCTTGCTTGAAATAATAAAAATTATGACTAGTGCTTGGTGCATCGGCATCTCCGATCATCTGCCCAGAATTGCTAGAGGCCAAAAGTTGAGGGGTTTTTGCCTCAATTGACTCCAAATATTTCAACTCAGTGTAGATCGATGCAGGTGAATCGATTTCAAGTCCGGCAATCTTCTCGAAATCAAAATTTTCTATCACTGCTCTGGATGCATTGTCATGAAAATCCGCCACTGCCAATGGCAAATAATGGGAAAAATCAACGCTAGCTAAAACCAAAGTGGACTCAGGGTCTGTGTTGTCTCCGATGGCATCGATTAACTTATCAATATCGCTTTGCTTTGTTTTATTTTTTATGATAATGGGTAAAATTTTTGTTTTAGGTAGTGACTTGCGCACAAAGGACACTAGTCCGCTTATAGCGTGCTCTTCGATAAACGGCTCTTCTTCGATACTGATACCAAGTTTGTCAGCCAAGGCGCTAGCTGGCTCAATATCTCCGTATGGTGTCCGCCATATTGCCTTTGAGGCGATAATATTAGATTTACCATTGTCAAAATGATTCGGTGCAAAAAATATAAGCGTTTTATAGTCATATTTTTCTAATCCCGAAAAAAACGAGGCAATATTATTCTTGACAATCAAGTGGTGCGGGAGTATTCCGCCATAAACTTTTGCATCAGTGCGAAAGCGATCATCATTTTTAGCATCATAAGCCTCGTCAAAAAATTCTCTATTCATAAAATACGAAAAATGCTCAGACGAGGATGCGGTTTCTAGGGGTTTGTTTTTAACAACCTCGTTTTTGCCCCCGACAATCTCCAATTTTTTCGAAGAAAAAAATACAACCAATAATCCTGCTTGCAAGACAAGAAGCAGGATTATGATTACTATTAATGATAATTTGTTTTTTCTCATTGGTAATTATCTATGCAATGCTCCGCCCCACTCAACGACCGTGAAGCCAATTCTCTCCGGGGTAAGGATTTTTGGCTCGACTACGCTGACTGGCTGATCAAGCCCTTCGTAGTCCATAAAGATACGGATTACTTGGTCAGGAGTTGGTACTACTTTTAGTGGCGCAATTTTTTCAAAATCAGCCTGATCCATAAAGGTCACAAAATAAAAAGGCTTTTCTTGCATGCGTGGTAACCAAAAATCAATAAACTCATTGTACTCTGCTTCTATCAGTCCAAGTTTAATAAGTTTTGCTTGTAAAAAATCGCGAACATTTTCACGTGCCACCACAAAGCCCTTGTCGGGGCGACTATAGTTGGCACCATGTCCCTCCCAAAATAGATAGGGGTATGTTTTTTTATCAGCATAATTATACAGCTCACCACTTGGCTTGGCCTTTACCTTCCAACCACCATTATACGCTGGTTCAGTCACAGTAAATCCACCCGTGGGCGCAACATATACTTGTGCATCGATTTCTGTTTCTGGATACAGATAGATGACGGGCTTGCCACATTCGACCGAAGGTAAATATTTCGCGTTGCGAAATTCGATATAATCTCCAAATGTATCTTTATAAAAAATAAGGGGGTAAGAGTCAACGAAGCTTTTAAACTCCTCTTTTTTTATCATTTCTCCGCTTTTATCAAAACCAGGATAATATGCATCATACATTTCTTGCAACATTGAATTGTCATGACCAGGCAACTTGAAATTATTATCCTTTAGAGCAAAAATGACCGAGCCATCCGCTGTTTTGCCAACCTCCTTAAGCTCGTTCTTGTTTTGGATATAATCTATATACTTGTAGCACCCCCTCGCTCCTCTGCAATCTACTATCTTGGAAATATATTCGTTTTTATTTTTACTACCATTATTCCAGTCTATGTTTAACAAATTAGGAATAGCTCCTGCGTAATTACTTTCCTCGCCCTTAGCGCCAATAAAGTCTAGTTTAAGGCCATATTCTCTTGTTGTCCCATCCTTGTTCCCTAAAACAAAACATCCACTATCAAAATCCTTGTATATATCCCCATATTCTTTGTGCTCAAAATATTTTTTTAGATTTTTATATTCCTCAATTAACAAGTCTGGGTTATTCCCATTCTTCACTAAGCTATAATCGTGTCCGCTTATCTTAATTTCTTCAGCTGGTTCATAATTTTCTATCTTGATGCCGTTAAACAAAATAACCCTCTTCAGAAACGGCCCCCACGTTCCATTTTCAATATTATTTTTTCCGTTTTCATCAATGCCATCATTATTAAAAAAGATTATCAAATTGTCTTTTTTTATGGCATGAAAAATATAAGAGATTACCCCAATTTCTTGAACTTTAATCTCCACCACATACAAATCGTAATCCGCGTAATCTCCCCCCTTAATTTTACCGACATTCTTAACAACGGTATTATCATATATGTCCAGTTGCCAAGAGCTGTAGTCTTTTTGGTCGGAGTCCAAACTCAATTCAAAAAAATCTCGTTTATCCCATATGATCGCCTCACTCCACTCAACCTTAATCTCACTCGGGCTCAGTTTTTTTAATAAGTCGACCTTTTCATTTTCTAGGGAAGCCGTGTTTGTGTCTGTCTTTGGCGTTGTGCTAGCCACATCTAATTCATCAATACCGTCATCACGTGTTTCAGCTTGATTGGCGTCTTGTATTTGTGCGCTTGGTCGTATTGCTTCTGGCTCACTTTTTTTATAAAAAAATAAAGCTAGGGTAGCGATGTTCGACGCTAGTAGAGCAAGCGCAACAACAATCAACAAAACATTTACTCGTGACTTAGCTGGCCTTACCATTATTGGCTTGGTAGTTTCTAGCGGCTGTTCTTTTATTTCTTCTTGCATAGAAATTATTTGAATTTAATAATAATCCTTGCCTATTGCTTCCTAATACTAATCTCATAATTTATCTGCTCAATCTTGCGCAGGTTCCCTCGTGCTTGATCGTACTTGGTACGTAGATAACCAGCCATGTCAAACTCCACCAGTTCGGCCATGATTTGATTGATATATTCTTTGATTTTTTCCACCTCTTTTAATTCCCCAGCCGCTGCCATGTTGGTCGCACGACGAACCAACTCGCCCGTCAAATCACAAATGCCACCCAAATACGAATCGTAGGAAATTGTAATGTCTTTAAACTTATCAATTTTTTTACCACTAATAACCATTTGTAGTGTCTTGGCCTCAACGTATTCCTCGACAGCTGCCTTGTAAGAGCCCTCGTCACTAAGTCGCTTGTAGCCAAACTTTTCCTCCAGTTTTTTCAAAATCTTTTCAATTTCCACTAAACTCTCTTCCGCCTTCTTCTCGTCATTGCGATGCAGGGAAAAAATCACTCGCTTCGAATCATGCAAAACCACATTCGCCAAAGATATAATCTGTCGCCTCTCCCCATTATTTTCCAAATGCTCTTTTTTTAATTTTTCTACAAATTTTTTATTCAACATATTCTTTTGTTATTAATATCTATTTAAATAATCATCACAAATTCTCGAATATAAATGATAAACATAGGGGGATAGAATTTGTGCATTCGTGATGATATTCGTGAATTCGTAATCTTCATCCAATAACTCTAAACACCTCATCAATACTAGTCTCAGCATCGAGCGCTTTGATGATGCCGTCTTGAACCATGATGATTGCCCCTTTTTCAATGGCCAATTTTTCGATCATCGCGTCACTGGTGTTTGGTGTTTGCATGGCCTGTCTTAGCTCTGGATTCATTTCGATAGTTTCATAAAGCCCGACTCGACCTCTAAAGCCAATACCACCACAATGATTACAACCCACTGCCTTATAATATTTTCTGGTCTTGGGTAGATTTGCCAAAACTTCCGGATTCATTGTTTTGATAATAGCTTCTATTTTTGCCAGAGTAGTTTCGTCAAGATGGTCTTCGGTCTTGCAATGCTCACAAAGTTTTCGCACCAAACGCTGACCGACGGTAGCATTGAGTGCGTTGGCAAAAGTCTGTCTATCTATCCCTAGTCCACTGAAACGACTAATGGCGCCCGCAGCTGAACTAGCGTGTATAGTTGACAAGACCAAATGTCCAGTTAGAGCAGATTCAATCGCTATTTTGGCGGTTTCGGCATCACGGATTTCACCGATCATAATTACATTGGGGTTTTGACGCAATAAAAAACGCAAAGCCTCGCTAAAGGTGTAGCCGTCCTCTGGTTTGATTTGGGTTTGCATTATGCCATCAAGATGATATTCAATAGGATCTTCTACGGTTATTATTTTTATATCGGGGTTATTGATCTGATTCAAAATACTATACAGCGTGGTGGTTTTACCTGCTCCTGTCGGACCAGTTGTAATAATGATTCCCTGTGTCTTCTTCATTGCACGCTTGAGGGGTTCAATAGAATAGTTTTTTATCCCGAGTTCACTGAGATTTAGCGCACCGGCTTGCATCATATACAAGCGCATTACAATAGTTTCACCATATGCTCCCGAAATTATCGAGATACGACTGTCACGTTGCTCGCCATCCATCAATATGGAAAAACGCCCATCCCAATGAGCTCTTTTAACATTGGTGGGAAATCCGGCAAGTAACTTTATTTTGACAAGCACCTGCAAAAACTGTTCCTTGCTCAGCGTTCCAATATCATGCATGATGCCGTCCATCCGAAATCTAATCATCGCACCGGTGCCACTCGGTTCAATATGAACATCGCCCGCCATGCTTTTGACTGCGGTGGCCATCAGGATTGCCAACAAATCATCGGCGGCCATATTGGTAAAAACCTCCTTGATATTCATTACGTTTTGCGCCATCTTTTCGCCCTGTACTGCTACTTCGGGCTCAATCTTGATGCCACGTCCCAATATATCTTGAATAACAATATCATACAAAGCATCAATATAATCAAATTTACCGATTACCCGATATACTTCTTCCAAACTTGTTGTGCCCTGTAAAACTTTCCAGACACCATCTTGCAACATTGTCATCATGCCTTCCTCAATCGCCATTTGCAAAATTTTGAAATCGGCAGCTTCTTCGGTTACAAGCCCTTTGATCGCATCGGTCATGGTAAATATTTCGTAGATGCCGATACGCCCCTTGTAGCCCAGCCCCGCACACTTATCGCAACCATCGCCTGCCTTGAAAATCTTGGGCAAGGTAGCGGGGATATTTATACCTGCCTTGGGAGAGATTACGGCCAAAATTTTATCAACCAAGGCTTTTTCGTCAACCTGCAAAACATGTTCGACTCGACAAAAAGGACATATCTTTCGAACAAGACGTTGTCCAATAACTGCATTGATTGAAGGGGAAAGAAAATAAGGGCGCACACCCATATCAATGAGACGAGGAATCACGCCCGACGAATCGTTGGTGTGGAGTGTTGACAAAACCAGGTGTCCCGTCAAGCTGGCCTGAATAGCAATCTCGGCAGTTTCCAAGTCGCGGATTTCGCCGACCATCACAATGTCTGGATCCTGACGCAAGATAGAACGCAAGCCCTTGGCAAATGTGTAGTCGCGACTAGTATCAATCTGACTTTGATTTATGCCATCCAGTTGATATTCCACTGGATCTTCGAGAGTGATTATTTTGATGTCCGGTGTATTTAATTTTTTTATGATTGAATAAAGCGTAGTGGTCTTTCCCGATCCTGTTGGGCCGGTTGTCAAAATCATGCCGTTTGGCTTGACAATCTCTTGCCTTAATTTGTTGAAAGCACCAGACATGATGCCTAGAGATTCAAAGGGCAAATCGATAGAGGCTGATTTGAGCAAGCGCATCACCACGCTTTCACCAAACGCCGTCGGCAAGAAAGAAACACGCACTTCTATTTTTTCATTTTTTAGAAAAACTGTGAAACG
Source organism: Patescibacteria group bacterium (assembly GCA_038248465.1). Classification (GTDB taxonomy): domain Bacteria; phylum Patescibacteriota; class Patescibacteriia; order Patescibacteriales; family UBA12075; genus JBBRXK01. The sequence goes on from JBBRXK010000016.1 coordinate 10,566, forward strand.
ACCATCCTGTGGCTTGTCATCAATATTTATCTTCACTTTGGCAAGAAGTTTGAGACGAGAGATTATTTTTCGCCACTGTTCTTTTTTTAGGGTTACAATATCATAGAGCACACCATCGATTCTATACCTCGACACAATCCCCTTTTCTTCCGCTTCTATATGAATATCACTGGCACCGAGCTTGAGAGCACCCGCAAAAATAGTCACGACCATGTCGCTAATATTTACGGTCTGAATTTTAGCAGCAATACTTTTGTAATCCTTGATGCCAACCTCTAGCTTCAAAATATCTTCTTCTTTAATTTCTACACCTCGATTCGCCTTGATCAATCTTGGTAATATTTTGTACATATCCAAGCAATAGCGCATACTACGCTCTGACACCAAATACAAACCCGGAGTTGCAAAAAGGGTTTTGCTAATATCCTCAATTTTTTCTATTATGCCGGCCCGCGTCGGATCGGTGACAGCAAATCTGACATTTGTGCCATCGTAATAAAAACAAACAAATTGTGTGCGGATAGCCTCTTCTTCGGGAATCAAAACCAAGGCCTCAGGGCTAATCGAAAAACCAAACAAGTCTGTATAGGAAAGGCCCATGCGCACAGCGTTTTTATTTACAATTTTTTCCGTATCCTTGGTTTTTATTTCTGCCTGTTTTTTCTGAAAAACTGCCATTTTGCTTTTTTCATCAACTGGCCCGCCCCTACTAGCATTGATTAATTCCTCTACGGATTGTAGATCATTTGACATACAATAAAATATTATTATAAATAAGCGCAAACGCCATATATACAAAAATAATTTGTAATTTTAAATTGTTTAAAAATTTTAAATTACAAATTATTTGTTGCTTCGCGGTTCACAAAAATGTCGAGTACCAAGTATCACTTTGCATTATCTGCTGAACAGGCGCTCAATCTTGCTTTTGCCCCCCTTGCTATCCAACTCCAAAAATAATTTTGTCCAAGTCGTAATTTGAAACACAGAAAGCAAAGACAAAACAAAGGCGAGTGTAAAGAGCTCTATAATTGGAACCATCACCACAAAAAGATTAAACGATATAATAGGAAATGTGGTTGCCAATATTTCAAATAGTTTTTCAATATTGAAACTGAGAAACATAAACACGATGACAGCCAAAATTGTAAACAAATAAAGCAACATTGCTAGCTCTAAACTAATAATCCAGTTCTTCTTAAATAGTTGCCAAGCTAAAATAACGGCGTTTTTCATTTTTTCTTTTCTGATAATAATTTCACAAATTGTATATTTGGTCACAAAGGACAGACTCATCAAAAAAGGAATCACAATCAAGAACAAAGCAATCACAAAAATTGAACCAGATAAATAGCCGAGCAAAATAAGAAATAAAAATATTAGTATCTTCACAGCAAAATTCAAAAATAATACTGGCCAAATATTTAATATCCCCTCGCGCATGCCCATGCGGAGATCATGCTCCTCGCCTTTCACTTGTTTCGCCGTAGAATTGACAATAGCAATTTCGGAAACATTCATCATCCAAGCAATAAACAAAAAAATAAACAAGACAAAGATATATGTAAAAATAATTTCTAGAACCAAAAATGGATTATCCCAAAATCTAGTGCCCAAATTTGTCAAAACGTCCCAATTTAAAAACGGCGCAAAAAAGGTGGTCCACAATGAGGAATTATTTTCATTACTAAAAATCGAACGAAAAAAAATCTCATATTCACCGCCATTACCCAAAATAAGGGCGAATAAACCAAAAAACCACAGATATTTAAATCGAATAGTAGACTGCCAAGAGTCTCGCATGATGTTTCTATACAGTGTCATAATTTTTTTAATAATTACTTAATCCCCAAGGGGGAATATTGAATTTATTATAACACATTTTACAAAAATACTAAAACTGCCCAATCCAAAAACGCGCCGCCGGAACAATCCACGCCAAAAACGCGACGTTGATATTCTTGTGCAAAAATTGTGCAAAAAGCAACAAGTAATTAAGAATTAAGAATTAAGAATTAAGAGGTTTGGAAGAAAGATTGATTTAAAAATTTAATATATTTATTATATTTTAGCTATTATTAAATATTTTATTCTTACTTCTTTGTTCTTAATTCTTAATTAAGCGTAGCGCTTGACATATAGTAAAAAATACTCTAATATTATAGAGCATTAGTAATAATGCTAACTATATGAGAATATCATAGGTAAAATTTAAAAAATTAGTGATGCAATGCTACAGGCTTGTATGGTCTGTTTTTTCTTTTTTACTCGCCGAACTTTAACAAAAGTTTTTTGGTGCTAACAGGTGCCAATTTCTATAGAAGACATAACCAAATTCTTCAAATACCAAAAAAATAGGTGTCTTCGGACACATATCTATTGGACAATTTATCGTGAGATAAATCCGTTTTGTAAGTTTTGTAAAACTTTCTAAGGCAAGTAAACCTTAAAAAAAACTTTCAGAGAGTTTGATCCTGGCTCAGGATAAACGCTGGCGGCG
>JBBRXK010000017.1:0-12506 GCA_038248465.1 Patescibacteria group bacterium
CTAATGCAAAATTTCTTTTCTTTTTTATTATAAAATAATATTCGTGAATTCTTTTTTTTTTTGTTATTTCTTAATCCAATGCACGAAAAACTAAACGACCCTATCGAGGTAGTCGTCCATTTCAAGCACGACCACATAATGCCCACCGCTTTTCGTTGGCAGGGAAGGGTTTATTATATCAAGAAGCTTAACATGGTTCACCAAGAGCGAGATGGCAATGATATGATTTATTATTTTAGCGTGTCCTACAACGCCAACTTTTTCCGCCTAGCTTTTTTTACGCGGGATTTGTTGTGGCGGATTGAGGAGGTTTATAATAGTTGACGTTTAGCAATTAATAATTAAAAGTTCAAAAAGCATTTAGGCAAAAAAAGAGGTCAAGCACATAAAATGTACTTGACCTCGGATTGAATTTGTTTTTTTAGAAGGCGACTACTTGTCGCTCTACTAATTTGCGATAGGTTTCGCAAGTCTCGAGTAGTTTTCCGTGTTTACCCTCGGCGATGATGCGACCTTCTGCCATTACAAATATTCGGTCGGCGTCTTTGACTGTTGCCAGGCGGTGAGCGATAAAAATACAAGTGGTATTTTTGCTTGCTCTGGCCATAGCCTCGTGGATCTCGTGTTCGTTTACACTATCGAGACTCGAAGTTGCTTCGTCAAAGATAATCAGCGGTGCTTTTTTAAGTAGAGCACGCGCAATAGCTAGTCTTTGTTTTTCACCGCCAGAGAGCTTGATGCCCCGTTCACCGATATTAGTGTCGAGACCTTTTCTTAGTCTTTTTTTGAGATTACTGAGATTAGCGATTTCCATTGCTTCCCAGAGCTCGGCGTCACCAACATCAGCGCTGTGTCCGTTCATGCCGATAAGCAGATTTTGTCGAATGGTGTCATCCATTAGTTGGATATCTTGTTCGACTAAGCCAATCATCTTGCGAAATTTTTTCGGATCCAGTCGGTCCATGTCTACACCATCGAGAAATATTTTTCCCGATTGGGGAACATAGGCACGAAGGAGTAGGGAAATAATAGTTGATTTACCAGCGCCAGAATGACCGACGAAAGCAACTTTTTCACGTGCATTTACACTGAAACTTATATTACTTAGAACGTCCTTGTCTATTTCTTCTTCTTTACTAGTCACTTCGCCTTCTTCCGGATCATCTTCGTCCTCGAAGTCTTTGAAATATTTCCAATCAGGATAGCTGAAAGTGACATCTTTAAACTCTACTTGCCCAGAAAAATTTTGCATTTCAATTTCATCGACTGGAGATTTTATCTCTGCTTCAATGTCTAGAAAAGCAAATAATTTCTTTACCTTGATAACCTGACGAATCAGACTGCGGAAGACACTGTTGAAATTAGCTAGAAACCCAGTTGTTATATTCGTCCAGAATATGTAGATGGATATTTCACCCAGACTAATAGCCCCCTTAGAATAGAGATAGATACAATAAAACAAAACTGAACCAGTATTCGCGGTGACAATAGCGTTACCAGTGTTAAAGAATTTTACATATCTGATCCAGAATTTTTTACCGCTATTTTCATACTCTCCCCGTGCTTCATCATAATTCTTTAGCCCCTCCTTTTCGTTTGAGTTTAGAAGTAGAAGACAGATATTGCGAATATAGTCCGTGTAACGTTTTTGACTGCTGTTGTCTTTTTTGATTACTTCGTCTAAGTCTTCACTGTTTTTGTAATTGAAATATGCAGAAATAGTTAGATAGACGATTATCGATGTGGCGGTTATGGACGCTATTACCAAGTCGTTTGCAATCAGAACAGAAAGTCCGATGACAGCATGTAGTACCATGAACGAGATGTTGTTAAGAAACAGGTCGTTCAATTGTAATAAGCTGCTGCATCCAGAAGTAACAACATCTTGTTTGACTCCAGAGTTTTGATTTTGATGTTGACCAACGCTCAATTCATTCATTTTAAGTAATCCGAGTTTTCGAAAGCGATTTTCTACAGCATAATCCAGTTTCTTTATTTCATATATGTATTGATTATACTGCACAATCGATCTGCCAAGGAGCATGGATATTATGCCAATGCCAGCCCACCAGTAGGCCTCTTCAAACTTACCTGCATTAGCAGAATCTATTATTTTGCCAATAGAATAGGGCATAGCTAGGGTAAGTGCCGTAATAATGGCCACAAAACACCAGGAAATAGCAAAGTTACCCAGAAATGGTCGATAGAAAAGCAGTAGTTTTTCCATTAGTTTCTTGTTGTTCATTGTGTCTCCTCATATTTGAAGGTTAATTTTATTAAGTTTTGAAAGGTCAGACCTTATTTATTAACGCTAATTTAGAAAAATGTCAAGCCCAAAAATAATCCTCCACATCGACATGAACTCCTATTTTGCTTCGGTTGAACAACAGGCCAACCCCTTTCTTCGTGGTCGCAGTGTGGGGGTTTGTGCTTATCTTTCTCCCGGTGGCGCTATTATCGCTTCGTCCGCCGAAGCCAAGGCCAAAGGCATCAAGACGGGCACGAGGGTAAGCGAAGCCAAGGTGCTCGACCCTGATATTGTGCTAGTCGAAAATGAGCCAGCGAAATATCGCTCGACCACGGAAAAAATATTTGGCATCTTTAGAGAGCACACTGACACCGTAGAGCCTTACAGTATCGACGAAGCCTTTTTGGATTTGACGGGCTGGGTCAAAGATTTTAGCAGTGCCGAAAAATTAGCGCTTGTCATTCAAAAAAGAATCAAAAACGAAGTGGGCGAGTGGCTCAATTGTTCGCTTGGTTTATCCTGGACCAAGTTTCTTGCCAAATTCGCCGGCGACATAGCGCCCAAAAAAAGTTTACTCGTGATTAAAAATCAAAGCGTGTTGCGTGAAGTATTGGATAATAGACCCTTGACCGATGCTTGGGGTATCAACGTGGCGACCGAAGCCAGGCTTAATGCGCTCGGCATTCGCAATCTGCTCGAGCTAAAAAAATTTTCGTCAGACAGAATCAGGCACGCGCTAGGCAAGTACGGTTATTATCTCTGGGCCAATGTGAACGGTATTGAAATATCCAAGGTAAATCAAGACACGAGTGCGAGCAAAACTATCGGGCACTCGTATTGTCTGCCCAAAAAAACCATAGACAAAAAATATTTGCGAACTGTGCTTTACAAATTGTGCGAGAAGACCGGACGACGTTTGCGCGCCGAAGAACGAGAGGCGCAGGGAATAAATATTTATTTATCCTACACAATCGGCGGTGGCATCGGTCGCTCATGGAAGACACCAGAAAAAATATTCACGACCGAAGACATTTTTTTTCTGGTCGATAGTTTTTTGGAAAACGCCGATTTACTTTGTCCTATTCGCATGATGGCGATAGCTGTATTTCGCTTGTCTCCAGCAAGCGCACAAATGTCATTATTTGAAAACAATTTGCTTGTGAAAGATTTGAGTCGGGCGATGGACAAGATAAATGACAAGTATGGCGAATATACGGTGGTGAGGGGAGCGATGTTTGGGACAGACAGTATTGCGCGGGACAGAATTGGGTTTAGGAAAGTCAATTAAGAATTAAGAATATTCTTCTTAGACAGCACCGTAAAAATAATTGTAAAAATAATGAACTGTCTATTAGCCTAGACTATGAAAAATCGATAATTCTTCATTCATAATTCTTAATTAAGCGTAGCGCAGCAGCGCGCTCTTGACACCCCCCACCCGTGTATGCTAATATTATATTATATGAAAAGCAGTAAACAACTTTTGAACAATATAATCGGACAACTAAATGGTGTCTCTCGGATGATAGAGGAAGAGAAAGACTGCCACGATGTAATCATCCAGCTCAAGGCAGTCAAATCGGCAGTTGCTTCTCTGATGAATCATTACATAGAGGACAATGCCATGATTTGCTTGGGTAATAAAAATGCCTTAAAAGCAAGTGGCAAAGAGCAGTTAAAGAAGCTATTTAAAGAGCTAATTAATAATTAAAATTAACATAAAACTATGGCATTTCAATTCACAGATCAAAATTTTGAAAAAGAAGCAATTGAGGCTTCAAAAACCAAGCCAGTTCTAGTGGACTTTTTCGCCAGCTGGTGTACGCCATGCAAGATGCAGGGACCGATTGTAGATGAGCTAGCAGGAGAGATTGGCGACAAAGCGGTGGTTGGCAAGCTTGATACCGAAGCGAATCCAGCGATAGCCGAGCACTTCGGTGTTATGAGTATACCGACCTTGCTTGTTCTCAGGGAAGGCAAAGTTGTAGAGCAATTGGTTGGCTTGCAATCAAAGTCCGCGCTCGCTACGGTAATTGAAAAACACCTTTAGCAATTTCCAAAAAACCAAGAAATGTATATTGACAATATTCTTGGTTTTTTTGTGGATTTGCTGTATAATAGTGAGTGTAAATGAAATCTGTGCACAAGTGTGCCAGATTCATTGGTGTTTAGTTGAAATAAAAAAACTAGCACCAATTTTAAAAAATAAAAAACTAATAATTTTTATGAGATAAATTGTGTTTTTTGCACAAATATTAGCCAATTGTCTTTTGACGAATTTAGCTAAATATTATTTATAAAATCCACTTATCTCAAAATTATGCAAATTTATGGCAAAAATGACAAAATCCCAGTTGCTTAGCGACTTGGCAGAAAAAACAGAACTAAGCAAAAAAGATGTTGCATTGGTTCTAGACACACTAGCGGCTCTTGCCTACAAAGAGGTAAAGAAAGTTGGTGAATTCACAGTACCAGGTTTTGGTAAAATGGTTAAAGCACAACGCAAGGCTCGCCTTGGTCGCAACCCAGCCACTGGCGCTGAGATCAAGATTGCAGCCAAAACTGTTGTAAAGTTTAGACTTGCAAAAGCAGCTAAAGACGCAGTGCTTTAGTAAACACTCTAGTCAAAATAAAGAAACCGCCATAGCATTGCTAGGCGGTTTTTTTGTTGAGTTAAAAGTTTTATTTTTTTTGAGGGAGGGGCTGGTATAGCGTTGGTGCTAAAAAAAATTTATACTATTTTTGTGCGCAAAACGCGAACGATTGTGTCGTGCCCCCTGCAAGAAATACTAAACCCAAATGATTCCTCGGGTTCTTTAATAGTATCAATAAGTCCTAAAAAGTATTCCACAGCTTTGTCATCTTCAGTTTTTTCAATCTTGCAATTGCAAATTATTTTAACTGATTCTGAGGTGATCCTACAGTAGTTTATGGCAAAAAGAAAACTGTCCATGAACCTGAAGGAATTCTCAAGACAGCTATCCCCATTGAGCTGACCATGAAGATTGATTACCAAAGGTATCTTGGTCTGAATGGCAGCACTTAATAAGTTAGAGTTTTACACGGTTGTCTCCTCAAAAAAAGATTTTTTTGATTGCAACGTGCTTTTAAGCCCGCCACTCCTTCACGTATTGCCCAATTCCATTGAAATTGAGTTTGTTTTTGAGTTTTTTGTTGCTATTTAGAAATTGTATCAAAGAACGAAGGCCGACTAAATATCGGTCTTTATAAATTTTGTATTTGATTTTTTCAGATTGAATAGCGCGACGAATGGTTTTGGTGTTTACGCCACCGATTTTGGCAGCCTCCGAGACGGAGAGCCAAATTGGATATGCCACAGGGTTTTTTAGTATCCCATCATCATCTGCTTGTTTTTGAGTAAGATCGTTTTTTTCGGAATCGTCAGTCAGCTTACTGTCTTTACTCGTAGAATTATTTGCCACTGCTAACTCGACAGACTTTTTCTTGACTTCTTTTTTAGCGACACCCGGTGCAGAATCATTAATTTGTAAAATATTTTCGGTCATTTGATATACTTAAGTCCAATACTGCTTGGACTTAAAGTTAAATATATTGAAATAATAAAATAAAAATATAGTTACGTCTACAACATGCTGGACTTAAAAATAGATTTTTTTGCACTTTTTTGGATGATTTTGTCAATATTTATAGCAAAACTATCTTTTTTGATATCTGTCAACAAAGATGAGTCCACACTATCATGGACTTTAGTCTGTATATCTTGGCACAGTTCTTGTTTTTTTTCAAGGGGGAGTCTGAACTATGATTGAAATGATTATAATGAGAGTTATGATTTTTTTCATGAAATGATTTTTTGTTTAAATTTACGAGACACGGAAAATCTAACCTAGAGCCAGCGAATTAATGTCCGATTGAAATCGCTTATTGCATTAGTTTAATCAAGAATTATATATTTTTTTATCTTAAGCATTAGGCTTTAAACGCTTGGTAAAATGAGAACGGGAAAATCAAATTACGGTCAATCGCATTTGCCTTTTTTCCAGATACATGATAATATTCGTATAATTCAGTTTACAATTAATTACAATCTCATATCGGAATCCCGCAAAGAAAATAGCATTTTTTTTGTTTAAAATTGGCCATGCAGTGATGGCCATTGTTTTTCGTTTTTTTATAGATTACGAATTCACAAATACTCATTACGAATGCACGAATATTATATGGAAAACGTCTCAAGTTAGAATTCGTGCATTCGTGATATATTTGTGAATTCGTAATTCTTTATTCTTAATTGGACGAAGTGTAACACTTTTATCATTATCACGTATTAATTATTAGTAGGCGAATTTATTGCTAAGTTTTTTTGCCTAAGAACCTTTGATGAAGTCTGGAAAATTGAACGACAAATTATTGTATATACGCTTGACCAAGAAAGATAAGGAAGCGTTTGTAAAAACATACGATTTGTATTTCGATCAAATATATCGTTTTGTTTTCTTCAAAGTCTCTATCAAAGAAGAGGCGGAAGATTTGACATCGGCTGTATTTTTGAAAACTTGGGGATATGTACAGGACAAGAGTATTACCGACTATAAAACATTAAAAGCACTCTTGTATAAAGTAGCTCGGAACTTGGTAATAGATCATTATCGCAAAAAAAGTTCGCAAGGCGAGCAGATTAGTCTCGACCAAGAGCGAAATACGATTGACTTGCCTGACCGCAACCAAGACATTCATGCCAATCTAGAATTGAGTGATGAGTACTCGCTAATTTCAGATAAGCTATTCGAACTCAAGGATGAGTACCGTGAAATCATTGTCATGCGCTATGTGAATGAATTGTCAGTCGGCGAAATTGCCTCAGCTCTTGGCAAGAGCAGGGGAAATATCCGAGTAACAATATACCGAGCCTTACAGGCCCTTCGCTCTATAGTAAAAGAGTAGAATTCAAGAGATAGAATTTTCACGCCCCTTGTCATTTTGAGCGAAGTCGAGAAATCTATAGGGCGAGGAAAATTATAAAGTATTTTGTTTATTCACGACGCATTATAGATCCCTCGGCTTCGCTCGGGAAGACAAAGAGGAGGTGCAACATCCAGAATGACAAAAATATTAAATTAAAAATTGACCTGGGTTTTGTTTGTAAAAATCAAAAACAAGTATATGAATGATCAAGAATTATTCAAACAATTACATAGTTTGAGCAAGATGGGGCCTGATTTGGCGTGGAAAGAATCACAGCGTAGTATCGTGCTCAATCAAATTAATGCTGGCTCGATCGAGCTTGGTAGGGCTTATAGTTTTCGTGATTTGTTTATGATTCCCCTGAACACCGTTCAAAATTTTTCCCAACCAATTTTAGCTACCTTTGTGGTAGTTTTTTTGTTTTTGACCGGTGGTGTTTTCAGTTTGCGTGCATCGCAGAACGCCAAGCCAGGAGATTCATTGTATGTTGCCAAGATTGTGGGTGAAAAAACCCAGTTGGCGCTTACATTTTCTGACAAGAAAAAGGCGCAACTCGGACTGATATTTGCGGCCAATCGCGCTACAGAAATCAAGCAGGTGATAGCCGAAGACGGCGAGGGCGTGGTAAAAGAAGACAAAGTTGAAAAGCTAGTCAGTGACTATAAAAAGGAAATAACAGCTGCCAAACAAAGAATTGGAAAAATAACAGAAGCCACCAAAGGGGCTATGCTCAGCAATCCAAATACAAATCAAGAAGTTGACGTGAATGACGTAAATAGAGAATTGAATGGTGACGGAAGTGATACCGGAGACGCTGGTGAAGCACCCGGGCAGATATTTAGTGCGGGCTCGAGTAAGTCAAACAATGGGCTAGTGGTTTCGGGTGGTACGGCTACGACAAACGAGACAGATGCAAATAATACGGGCACTAGTCCCAAGGCCAATCCCGCGGAAGTAAAAAAATCCAGTAGCACCGAAGAAAACCTAGCACCCAAAAAAGAGTCACCAGAAAGCATTCTTGAACAAGCCAGCAAACTTCTAAACGCAGACTCCTTTGACGAGGCGTTTGATAAACTAGATCAGGTCGGTACAGCGATTGACAGTACTTTTAAGAAAGGGGAGGTGAGGGGAGTTGAAGAGAGTGTGGGGGAGATGGGGACGAGTACTAAAAATTAAAAATTGAACCAAAGGTGCTTTAGCTCCTAAACAAATTCGACTCGGGTGATGATACAAAATCGAATTAACAATCTTTAGGAATTAAGGTATCCGTATCTGACGCTAACAAGTCTTCGGGCTTGCAGGTACGGGTATAACAGGGCCGAAAGGTCGAGACTACGTGAGTAGTTACCTTGTTACTTAAAAAACAAAAACTTTTTAGATGAGCTTTGGATGGACTGTATGTTTGTATACACCAGCTAAGCTTTTCTCTGGCTCCGATTTTTTGGGAAGCTCGCTTCTGCTCTTTTTGTGAGAGGAGGAAACGAGAGACCCCACCCCACCTTTCTTATTTTGGGGAGTGAATTAAAACCTCACTCCGGCCCTCTCCTTCGATAAGGAGAGGGAGAATAATAGGGGGGGGGATGAAAAAATACGGAAGCTTTTAAGAGGGAAATTTTGGTGCTTGTCAGGCCTTTTTAACCGCTTGCTCCTGAGAAATCGGAGCTATAGAGAGCGGGATTCCGGTTGATGTGTGCGAGACAGAAAATTCTTTTGCAAAACTAAAAAGTTTTAAATTCCCGTCCTCCTTGATTTTTGATTAAGAAAATAACGAGGCGGCAATCACTTTCTGCTCGGGCGCATGATAAATGTCAGGTGCTTGGCGAAAGTAAATAAAACAAATTATGACAAATTTACGCAAAGCTTTAGCTATCAGCGTAAGCGTGATCACTGTATTTTCCATGAGCATGATTGCAGTTCCATTCCAAGCAGGAGCGGCTGCAATGTCTGGCGATTTGATCAAAATCGACGGATATGCTCCAGTGTATTACCTTGGTGCAGACAGCAAGCGATACGTTTTTCCTAATGAGTCTACATATTTCTCCTGGTACAGCGATTTTAGTGGAGTAAAAACACTTGGCCAAACTGAGGTTGAGGGTTATCCACTAGCAGCTAACGTAGTAGTACGTGCAGGTACAAAATTAGTTAAAAGACCAGTTCCAACTGATCCAAAGGTATATGCAGTATTACCAAATGGTAAACTACTTCATATTCCATCAGAAGCTGTTGCAGTTTCTTTGTATGGAGACAAGTGGGCAAAACGTGTAGTTGATATTGCAGATTCTTTCTTCGTCAACTACTCAATTCAAGCTGGAGAAGCTGTTGCCGGTACATACCCAGCAGGTTCTTTGGTAAAATTTGGCACAGCCGCTGATGTATATTATATCAATGCAGCTGGTGAAGCTCAGAAAATTGCTACAGAAGCAGCTTTCCTAGCTAACCGCTTCAAATGGAATGATATCATCATGGCTCCTGCTACAGCTACTATGCCAGCAGCTGGAACAGTTATAGATGCTAAAACATCTTCAGCTGACACCTCACAAGGTGGCAACTCAGGTACAGGTCCAGTAGTAGATCCAAACGTAGGAACCGGTCTATCAGTATCTTTGGCTTCTGATACAGCAGGTGCAGTATCCGTACCAAAGAATGGTGCTCGTGTTCCTATGGCAAAAATTAACTTGACAGCATCTAATGATGGTGATGTTACAGTTAGCTCAATCCTCGTAAAGAGAATTGGTTTGTCTGAATATTCAGAAATCTCCAACGTATGGGCTGAAAAAGCTGGCGTTGTAGTTGCATCAAAGAAGTCAATCAACTCAAATAACGAAGCTACTCTAACTTTCAGCCCAGCTTTGCTTATTACAAAAGGCGCAACAGTGTCTTTGCAGTTACTAGCTTCATTGAACAATGCAGTTGGCAGTATTGGTCTTGGCATCTCAGCCGCTTCTGATATTACAACAAATGGTGCTTCTATTTCTGGTTCATTCCCAATTAGTGGTAGCTTGATGGGCCCAATCGATTACAGCGTAGCTAATCTAGCTATTACTGATGGCGCAACATCCACCTCCACTCCAAAGGTAGGCGATGAGAAAGTTGATTTAGGTAACTTTACCTTAGGTTTCAACGGCACAGGTAAAGATGTTACCCTGCAGTCAATCATGTTAAAGAATAATGGCGTTGAGGAATTATCCAAAGCAGCCATGAACCTTTATCTTGAATACAATGGCGATGTAGTTACTAAGGGCGCAAGCTTAAACGGACGCTATATTACCTTCACCATGGTTGATAATTTTGACCTACTCAAAGATGACTCTTCCAAGATCATTTATGTAAAAGGTGATGTTATCGCCAAAGAAGTTGCTACGGGCAACAGCTTTGTATTCTCCCTAAACAAGAGCACAGATCTAGTTGCTTTTGAAAAAGCAACAGGTTTTGGTGTAAATGTGTACAACGCTTCAAACGGAACAACTTTGGCTGATGGCTTTGCCGTTTCCACTGTAGTTGTGCAAGCTGGTGTGATTACCGTTTCCAAGAAATCCACATCTCCTGCTGCTACTACTGTAGTAAAAGGCTCTGATAATGTAGTATTGCTTGCAAACGTCAGAACAGACGAAATGATTAATACTGATGGTTTGAAATTGGTTTATGGTTCTGATTCTATAACAGCAACAACATCCAACCAATTTGACAACGTCAGAGTTTATGTAAATGGTTTACTTGTTGATTCTTTTGACCCAAGCTTTAATCTAGCTGCCTTGATCACCAAGGAACTTTCCAGTTCTCTTAGTTTGAAGAAGGGTGACAACGAAATTAAAGTTATGGCAAGAGCCAAGACTACTGCTACACCAAATTCAGCATTCTTTGCCAAACTTGATTCATCAAGTATCTTTGATGGTCAAAACCCAGAATACGACACAACTGGCAATGGAGTACTTCCAAATGAAATCTCAGGTGCAGCTACTGGTGCTATCTTCACAGTTCAGGGCGCAGTTCTAGAAACCGTTAGAAATGACGGATTCGCTGCAAACAAGATTATTGTTAAAGGTAGTGAAAATGTTACAGTTGGCAGATTCGTAGTTAAAGCAACTAACGATAATATCAAAGTAACATCAATCGGTCTTGGTGGAAACTCATCTACAACACCATCTTCATCTCTTAACAACGCAATGATTTATGTTGATGGAGTACAAGTTGGTAACACAATGAATTTTGGTAACTCTGGTGCTACATTCTCTTCACTAAACTTCACCATCGCTAAAGACACCACAAAGACAGTTGAAATCAAACTATCTTTTGATTCTTCAGCAACTGGCGGATTCAAGACTAGAATGACACTTAATGCACAAGATTCACGTGGAACAGCCGTAGCTAGTGGCAACTGGGCTGATACACAGACCTTCTCTGTAGCTGATGCTGGTACCTTGAACACTACTTTGGGTGGCGACACTCCACAAGATGCAATTTTGGCAGCGACAGGCGCTTTCCAAGAGATTGCTCAGTTCAAGTTCACTGCAATCAATGACAGTGCCACTCTAGGCGATTTGGTTGTCACAAACACATCTTCTTCAACAGCTGTTGAGGTTGATAATGGAGCAGACTCAATTGTGTCTGGCCTATATCTATTTGATGGTGCAACTCAGATTGCTGACACCGTTCTAGTGAGTGGCGCAGGTGTATTCAAGATCAATGACAAAGTTGTTGTTCCAGCAAATGGTAACAAGACTTTAACTGTTAAGGTTAAACTTAACTCCATTGAAAATGATTCGACTGCAACTAACAAGAATATCAGAATCGTAGCCAACACTGTTGACTTCAAGTCTTCAGCAGGCAACTTGACTGATAATCAATCTGTATTACTATTTGGTAATGCATTCAGAGTTAGAAAGACTATCGCTACTGTAGCAACTCAGGCTTTACCTGAAACATTGTTAACTGCTGGTGATAAAGTTGTTTCTAAATTCACCGTAACCGCAAATGCTAGTGGCGACGTATCTCTAAAGAAAGTTGTTTTGACTTACGCAACCACAACTAACGCCACATTTGTAGGTATGGCTACCAACGCCGTGAAGGTAAATGGCTCAACCAAGAATGTCGCTTCTGTATTAGATGCAAGCGCACATACCTTGACTGTTACATTTGCTTCCGACGAAGTCATTTCCGCCGGTACTTCAAAGAGTTTTGAAGTTATGGCTACTGTAGGTGTTTCAGGACAAGGTTCTGAATCTATCACAACCAAGATCGTTGAAGACAATGCTTATGCCACAAATGGCACAGGTAGCTTCGTATGGTCTGATGGTGCTGATATTTCCGCTCC
>JBBRXK010000018.1:0-12433 GCA_038248465.1 Patescibacteria group bacterium
AAGCGTCAGCGTGGCGCCGAGTTTATCTATGATAAACCCGATCACAATCCGGTGGGCAAAGAGACTAGCCCGATTATGTATATCATTAACATGGAATTACCAGACCCAGTAACCATTGAGTTTGTTACTTGGGCGAGGTCAGGAAAAGACTCCATGACCGCCCTCATTAGCAAAGCGAATAATCCCAAAGCGCCGAAAGACGCCAAGATTTTTTCCAAGCTCGATTTTATGGGCTTTGGTAAACAGGGTGGGCTCGAGAAGAATGTCAAAGTAGTTTTTGACACTCTTCGTCCAGCCAAGTATTGGCAGATGGATTACGAGGGCGTTAGATATTTTCTGGTTTGTGACCAGGGATGTTTTAACTGGGCAAGTGTTCAAGAAAAAATCGAAGTTCCTGTAAATCCAGCACCTGAAGTACCACCCCCCGCACCACCAGTTTCAGTTGAGCCGCCAACAGTGATTCCACCAGCTGATGAGCCACCGGTAGAAAAAGTTGAAGCTCCACCTGTTGTAGAAGAAACTTCATGTAAAGACTGTGCTTTAGATGTTGAGGCATGGCTTTATGGGGGAATCAATCGAGGTGTTCAGCAAGGCAGCAAAGATCGAGGAGTTTATCGTGGTGAGAGTATATCAGTATTTTCATGTAAATGGGCCTTTTTAGATGGTTATGTTCGTGTAGGTCCAGCTTGGCAATATGTTGACTGGATGGGCAGAAGTGGCAACGTCGATTATGACGGTCATTTCAATCTATTCGGTGGCGAGGCTCAGTATTTGACCGATAGCACCAAAGATCAGATCAAGCTCCTCTTTGGCAACAAGGATGGATATGTAGATGGAAGAGGTTTTCCCTATCGTGCTCATGAATGGGCCAAACTCTTTGCTATCGAAGGCGCTCACCAGTGGTGGAATGCTGAAGATAGGTGGCAATGGGAGGTTGGATTTCGTTTTGAGATTGCTACCGGCAACGGCAAGCACTCAACCATGAACGGGATTACTATTCCTAGTAGCCAAGACAAAGCCAACGATCAGAGCGTCTATACTGTTCGAGCAAAAAGAACTTGGATGCTGGACAAAAATTTTATGCCAACACTTGAAGGAAGTATTGGCTATCGCGCATTTGATGAAAAAGCCATGGCACAAATCCGTCCTGGTATCAAATTTTGGGCAGAGAAAGTCGAGGTTTCGGCTCACTACCAGCGGGTACAGGACCACGGTACTGCCAATGATCAAGTCGGCTTAAACCTTAATATCAATCTTAGCAAAGTTGTTAAAGATTGGATTACAGGCGGTAGCGACGGATAAAAAATTCGTAAAAAATCAATACAAAAACCCAAAAGACTCAGGAAAACTGTCAGGGGTTTTGTATGATTTTGATGAATTTGCATTTAGGGGTATTGCTATATTCTTGCTTGATTAAAGTATTTTCTATTATTTTCTTACGTGGGCAATTGTCCAAATGTCTCCAATTGGGGAAAAGGTAGGCAAATGCCACCAAAGAAAATGATGAGAAAAGTATTTTATATTAGCAATTTATTAGCTCATTCCGATATATTTTGCGTGTAGGTATTGACAAAAATATCTGCATGGTGTATACTGTAAAATCAGTTAAAAAACGAACATTAAAAAACGGAGGTGACTCCAAAAACCACCTCCCAAAAATTTGTCAGTATTTTGACAAAAGGAGGTGTGCAACAAAAACACAAGTAACAAAAAACCATAATTTTTTTCAAACAACTTTTCCAAGGAGGAAAAAAAATGAAAAAGCTCACAGCTTTGTTTGTCGCTATGTTTTTTGTCTTAGCCGGTAGTTTCGCGTATGCCACTGGGTCAGCAGTTAAAGTGCCAACGGTCAGCGGGAACGATGTCCTCATTCCCCAGGCGCTGATTGACACCGTCGCCAAGGGCGTAAAAACCCCGAACATTGTGGCAGTCATGCACGACGCCATACAGGGACATGAAGTCCCGATGACCTTCGATGGCACCAACTGGGTTGCCCCTGGCGCCCGCGGTGCGGACTTTCACCCGGCCCTCAAAACGGCCGACGGTACCTACGTATGGGCAAAAATAGAGGATGTCTGGTCTACAGGCTCCGAATTCGTCAAATGGAGAAAGGCCGGCCCTTGCTTGAATCTTAAGTAAGTGACCTCACCAAGGCGCTATACAATTTATCAATGTTTCGAAACAACGAAACTAAGATAAACTGTGTAGCGCTTTTTTCTTTGCCTTTGAAAGTAGTCTCGGTGCGCGACCACCAATAAACCACTAATATTAAACAAGCAAACAGCATTGACAAAAGACATAAAATGTGATATATTTAATTGTTTAAACACTAAATTATGATTGTGCCAGAAGAAAAAAACAATAACATCAGTAAATTTATTCGTACGATGGTCTTGATTATACCATTGTTTTTGCTTGCTATCTTTGCGGGAGAATTTGGAATTCACATTATGTTTTTCACTTTGCTCACTGCTAGCGCTTTTTTATTTTTCAAAAAATATTTATGGGTATTAGTGGTGCTTTCGGCGCCCAGTCTTTGTCTGGGCACGATCATTAATATTCCCATCATCGCCAACTGGAATTACGAAGCACGTCTTGCGGAAATATTTATCTTAATCGTGGCTTTATTATATTTTTTGGAATTGTATTTGAATAAGAAATTTACAAATATAAAAATCGATGCCATCAGTTTTATTTTGTATTTATATTTGCTTGTTGCGCTTGTTTCTTTCTTGCATATCGTCGATTTTCGCTTATTTGTTTTCGGCATGAAAACTATTATCTATAGTCTTCTCGCATTTTTTCTCACCAGGCAACTCATCGATTCTGCCTCTAAAATGAAATGGTTCTTCTACGGAATTAGCGCAACCGTAATCATGCTTAGCTTGCAATTATTTTACAAATTTTATGCCTTGGGTTTTTCCGCTAAATTTTTCTTTGAAAGAAATACAATCCTTTTGCCCATCGGACCAATAGCCACCACGGCGGCGATTCTCGCCTTGCTCATTCCCATCACCTTTGCCTTTTATTTTCAATTGGGCATCAGGCGAATGGAAAGTTTATTTGTAGTACTTGCGGCTGTCCTGGGCACTACCGCCGTCTTTCTTAGCTTGGGTAAAGGGGCAATCGCTAGCTTGTCGCTTGGTTTTTTATATTTATTTTTCAAACTCAAAAATAAAAGACTAAGTTTTATCTTAATGGGCCTGTGGTTTTTGTTCTTTGCTTATTTTCTGCTGAACCCATTTTTATCAGGACTACTTCTGCGCATCAAAACAACTTTGGTGGATAATAATACCGAATATCGCTTGCTCGAGTATAAAACCAGTTGGCAAATCATCAAGACCCACCCGTGGTTTGGGGTTGGGGCTGGACAACAACTACAATACTTCAAAAAAATACTAAATTTTGATACCGCACAACTTATCAATAATTATTTTGTGCAGGCGATGATCGATTTCGGTGTCATTGGGCTCAGTTTGGCGATTGCCTTGTTTAGCGTTATAATGAAGAGAGCTAAAAGTATTACCAAGAATTTACAAATCGCAGGAAGCAAATATGCAATCATGTTGTACGGATTTAGCGCTTCACTATTAGTTGCGTTTTTGAATGGCTTAGTAGAAGTAACGTTTTTCGCCTTACCTTACGCGATTATCTTTTGGTTGTTAATGGGTGTTAATTATAATATCCAAGAAATGGCGAAAAATTCCGATTAAGATTTAAATTCAAAAATAAATAAAAAAGTCTAACGCTCGCATGCGCACCTTAAGTGGCGTTAGTCAAAGATTAAAATGAAGAAAGTATCCGCTATTATTATAAATTACAACACGGCCGTGATGACGGAAAAAGTTATCAAAGGCCTCTTGGCTTCAGAAAAAGCAATCAGCTGGGAGCTAATTCTGATTGATAATAATTCCGCGGAAAAAATTCCCCTGGAGCGTTTCGAAAAATTGTCTTGTAAAATTATTTTAAATAAGGAAAATAAAGGCTTTGCCAAAGCCGTGAATCAGGGATTAGCAATAGCGCATGGCGACTACGTTTTATTACTCAATTCGGATTGTTTGCTTGATGACGGATGTGTAAGAAAGTTAATCGGAAATATCTCATCAAGCGCTGGAATGGTGGGTCCGCAAATGCTTTTCCCTGATGGTCTTTTTCAGTCGAGCTTTGGTGTTTTTCCCAGTTTGGGTAGCGAACTTCTGCGTTTTACTTGGTTAAAACGCATATTTCCGGGAGGAACATTTGCTAGTCATACATTTTTTAAAAAAATTAATTTAAAAAAATCTTCTCAAGTTGATTGGGTGTCGGGTGCTTGCATGTTAATTAGTCGCGAAGTGTTAAATAAAATCCCAAAACTTGATGAACATTATTTTTTTGGCGTGGAAGACATCGATTATTGCCTACAAGCCCAAAGGTTTGGATTTATTACCAAGTATTGTCCCGAAGCACAAGCGATTCACCATCATGGCTACTCTTCCGGCAAGGGCGGCGTTCGCTCCATCAGGCGCATTGCCAATGATCGCGATGGACTGGATTATTTTTTCCGAAAAAATTTCCCCAAAAAATATATCACAAGATTTGTCGTTAAGATTTTACATCAACTAAAAATAAAAGCACTAAGCTAAATTATTTTTTTAGCGTTAGTGTTATTATTCAGAATAAATTGTTAAAAAAAGAAGTATTTTTAAAAATTGAATTCGTATATTCGTAAGAATTCGTAATTCGTAGGAAAAAATTATATGACAAAAAAATACATAGCTCGCGATGCAACCATCGCCATCACATACCGATGCAACTCACGTTGCACAATGTGCAATATTTGGCAAATAGAAAATCCTCAAGAACTGCCGCTCGAAGCCTTTAATAATCTGAGCGAGGACTTGCGCTATATTAATCTTTCTGGTGGCGAGCCATTTTTGCGTGCGGATTTGCCCGAGATTGTCGAAGTCGTCAAACAACAAGCGCCCCAAGCACAGATTATTATTTCCAGTAACGGCATTTTGACGGAGCTGGTTACAAATAGCATGGCGAAAATTTTGGAAATCGATCCGCAGATCGGCGTCCGTATTTCGCTCGACGGACTTGGTCTGATGCATGACGAAGTGCGGGGCGTAACGGGTGCCTATGACGCGGTGATGAAGACAATTCATGCCTTGAAAAATCTGGGAGTCAGGAATTTGGGTTTTAGTTTTACCATCATGGACAAAAATGTGCATCACTTGAAAGATGTATATTTGCTTAGTAAAAAAATGGATTTGCAACTGGCCTTGGCCGTTGTGCAAAACTCTGATATTTATTTTGCTAAAGCCGATAATAAAATTACCTATATCGGCGAACTTTTGAGAGGTCTTGATTTTGTGATTGATTCAGAGTTGGCCACTTGGAATCCAAAGCGATGGGGGAGAGCATTTTATAACTACGGCCTCAAGTTGTATGCCAAAAAAAATGAGCGCCTACTAAAGAGTGGTGCTGGCATTGACTCTTTGTTTATTGATCCCCAAGGAAATATATATCCAAGCAATCTGATTAATATAAAAATGGGTAATTTGTTGGAGCACAATTTGGATGAGATTTGGAATAGTCAGACGGCAAATGAAAAGCGTCCAGAAATAAAAGAAAAAAATAAATTAGAAAGCTGGATAGTTTGTACTATTCGCGGAGAAATGAAAAAACATATTCTTAGAGCCGGATTTTGGGCGATCAAAAATAAGTTGCGAGTAATTTTGAAAAAGGATTAAGTAATCCTTGTTAAACTAGATTATTAATACCAAGGGTTTCAATAAAATGGCACTAAAAATTTTACAGATAAATAAATTCTACTATTTGCGCGGTGGCAGTGAGCGCTATGTTTTTTCACTCTCGGAAGTCCTCAAGGAAAACTGACATACCGTTATTCCTTTTTCGATGCAAGATAAACTTAATGAAGCAAGTGAATATAGTGATAATTTTATCGATCATATTGATTTGCATAAGTTCAGTATAAAAAATATTATTAAATTTTTTTATAACTATGATGCCGTGTCGAAACTCGAGAAATTGATCAAAAAAGAAAAACCGGATATCGCTCATCTTCATAATATCGCGCATCAATTGACGCCAGCCATCATAAATGTATTAAAAAAATTCAATATTCCAATTGTGCAAACTCTGCATGACTACAAACTAATTTGCCCGAACGCCATGCTCTATAATAAAAATGGTGAATGTCACAAATGTTTGGGGGGGAAATATCACAATTGTTTTCTGAATTCCTGCATGCACAATTCCCGTGCCAAAAGTTTTTTGGGCATGATGGAAGCCTATCTAAATAATAAAATCTACCAAAACGTCGATTTGTTTATCGCGCCCAGTAGATTCATGAAGGAAGTTTGTGTAAAATTTGGCCTTGATGAAAAAAGAATAGTGGTCTTAAATAATTTTTTGAGTGACGATTGGTTCAAAAATCAAGCGCCACCAGATTTTGTTAATACGAAAAACAGTGACTACCTTTTTTATTATGGTCGCTTGACGGCGGAAAAGGGCGTGACGATGCTCATCGATGCATTTGCGCAAAGCAAAAATAATGATCTAAAACTCGTGATTGCTGGTACAGGTCCACTGGAAGCGCAACTAAAGCAAAAAATTCATGAGCTCGCTTTGGGCGACAAGATTAGCATGATTGGCTTCAGTAAAGACCAAGAGCTACAAAATATTATCAAAAATGCCAAAGCGGTGCTGATGACGCCATTGTGGTCCGAAAATATGCCCTACACCTTGCTCGAATCAATGGCATTGGGGAAGATAGTTGTTTCTGCGAGAGTCGGCGGTATGCCGGAAATGATCCAGGAAGGGGAGAACGGGTTTTTGTTTCAAGCAGGGAATACTCAAGAATTGTCACAAAAAATAGCAGACCTGCAAAAGCTGAGCGATGAGCAATTGAAACAAATGTCGAACAATTCATTTTTGTTAGCAAAAAAATTACACAAAAAACAACATTATCTTGAAATAATGAAGCATTATACAAATATTTTGGCCAAAAAATGAAAAAAATATTGCCAGAATAATGATATTTTACGAAAAATTTACGTTCACAAACGTAAATTTTTTTATAAAAGAGAAACATTTTTATTTATTTTATAATCATAAAATACTTTGACCGAGAAAATATTTAATATTAGCCTTTATATTTGTGATATTTTCCTATTGTTTTTTGGTAAAAAGGCTTGACAAAAGAGCTAATCTTTGCTACTATAATGTGTTATCATCATTCTACCTAAATAATGATTTATTAAAAAAATTAGGCTTAATATGTAAATTATATGAAAAAAAGAAGTATCGCTGTAATTGTCTGCTTGTCACTTGTATTTATATTTTTGGCTTGGCGCCCAGGCGCCCAGTCGAGAACCAAAAACTACATGTCGGGCGAGGCGGTTAGTTTTAACAACAATTTATTTTTTGCTACTGTGAATACGGGGGGGCTTGAACTATTTGAAGCGACCGGAAATAAAGTTGTCCGCACTGCATCTTTTAAACCGAGATTTGTAAATCTGCCAAAGGGTGCTGAGACTTATAACGATCTTCAATTTGATGTGCAGGGGTCATCACTCTATCTTTATCTGAGTGATGGGCGCTACATGTATCGCTATGATATCACTAATCCCTATAGTCCGAGACTAATGGACACCATCAAGGATAATACTTGGGATTGGTTTATGCAAATCGATAAAACCAATGATTATCTGGTAACAATTGGTACAAAAGAAATAAAATTTTGGAACAAAGATTTGCAGGTTGTAAATTCGTATAAAGTAAAATATCAAAAAGCCGAAAATGTATCCGTGAGCGTTGATAGTAAATACATTTTTACAATAATTGACAACGCGCTATCCATTTACGAGACAAATACAAGAAAGATAATTTCCACAATTTGGTTAAATGTTAAAGAGGACAGTATTAGAAAAATTTATTTTGATACAAATAGAAACGAGCTATATGTGGCCGATGATACGGCATTAAAAGTGTTTGATTTGACTGGCAAAGAGCTACGACACTTCAAGCATACAAGTGATCATGCTTATGATGTCGTGCCATCAAGTATTTCTGATTCGGTTTATTTTTCCGACGGAATTGGTGTCGTGAGAAACGATAAGCTTGATTTGAAAGCGGTAGACTGGAAATACACTAGTGAAAGTAACACGGGCGTTAGTTGGGCAATGGGGATGCGAGTGGTTGGTGACAATAGTGGTGATAAAATAGTTGTCTTTAATAACAATGAGATAATTGTCCTCGACAACAAGCTGGATACACTCGGTCGTTTTGCATCAACGGCGATTGATGAAGCACCAATCGAAGCCCTCAATATAAAACTAGATAAAACCCATGGTTTTGCCAGTGACTATATTATGGTTAGTGGCGGCGGATTTGCAGTTAACGAAGCAATAGTTATCAAAATGGGCAATGAAAAATGGAATTTTAGCACTGACAGCAATGGTCGCTTTATCGGCACTATCAATGCCGTAAGTGTGAGACCACAAGTTATAGATATAAAAGTAGATGGATTAACATCAAAACTTAGCTATAGCACCACATTCAAAATAGATTAATACGGGAACTATAATGTGTATAGACCCGATTAATCTAAATACAAATATATGAAGATAGCAATAATCGGACAAAAAGGAATACCATCGGTTTCGGGCGGCGTAGAAACGCACGTAGAGGAACTCGCCAAGCGTTTGGTAAAAAGCGGTCACGAAGTTGTCGCTTATACCCGAAAAAACTATACACCAAAAAATTTACGAGAATACGAGGGTATCACGCTGGTAAGTCTGCCGAGTATTTCCTCAAAAAATTTGGATGCGATTGTGCATACTTTTTTGGCAACCTTGCATGTGATATTCATCGAAAGAAAAGTTGATATTGTCCATTTTCATTCTATCGGACCATCTTCGCTACTTTGGCTGGTCAAGATACTCAAACCAACTACACCCGTGATTGCGACTTTTCATACTCAGTGTTATATTCACAAAAAATGGGGAAGATTTGCGCAAGCTTATTTGAAGTTTGGTGAATATGTGTGCAATAGATTTGCTGATCAAGTGATTGCGATTTCAAGAAACCTACAAGAATATGCGCAAACCAAATATAACCGGAACGCTATTTATATTCCCAACGGTGTGGGGGAAGCCAAAATACTAGAAGCAAGTTTTATCAAACAGTGGGGACTAGAGAAAGACAACTATATATTATCCGTCTCTCGACTGGTGCGCCACAAAGGCATTCACTACCTTATCGAAGCCTACAAGCAACTGCACACCGACAAAAAACTGGTGATCGTTGGCGATGCATCCTACACTGATTCTTATGTGGAGGAACTAAAGGAAATGTCTCTCGCTAACGAAAATATTATTTTTACAGGGAGACAAACTGGTGATACACTCAAGGAATTATTTTCAAATACCTATTTATTTGTGCAGCCATCCGAATCGGAAGGCCTATCGATTGCTTTGCTCGAAGCGATGTCCTATGGGCAGAGTGTTCTTGCTAGCGATATTCCCGAAAATAAAGAGGCAGCGAGAAGCACCGGTTTTTACTTTGAGAATAAAAACGTGGCAAGTTTAAAAAATGAATTAGACAAACTCCTTACTAATCAACAACTTGTCATTAGCAAGCGAGGCCAGGGACTTGCTCGGGTCAAACTTCACTACAACTGGGATGCGATAGTTTGTGAAACCGAAAAGTTGTATGAAAAAGCCATCCATGATAAAAAATTTATTTTTAGCAAAAGATATTCAAGCGCGCCTTAATTGACAGCATTAAATAACAAAAAACTCGATTCATGGGAATCGAGTTTTTTGTATATTATTACGAATTCACGAATATATCTCGAATGCACGAATATTATACTGAAACGTCTCAAAATAGAATTTGTGCATTCGTGATATATTAGTGAATTCGTAATCCCTTGCAAATTTTCCCCTCATTAGTTAATATAAAAACATGGAATTATACCTAGACACAAGTGAAAGCTCGACTATAAAAATCGCCATCAAGAAAGACGATCTGGTTTTGTTTGAAAAGTCGCTAGAAGCCAAATATCAGCAATCCGAGAAGTTACTTATTGCAATTGACGATTTGCTTACTAAAAACAATGTTAAGTTAGTAGAAATAAAAAAAATTATTGTCAAAGAGTCGGGCGAAGGCTTTTCTTCACTGCGCATCGGCGTTGTTACGGCCAACGCGCTAGCTTACGGACTAGGCATCCCAGTAGAGGGAATCACGGGCAAAAGCATCGAGCTTGGTAGTTTTAATATTGTAAAACCAGAATATAATAGCGAGCCGAACATCGGAGCTCAATTAAAAATTAAGGATTGATAATAAAAAATTAATTCTCAAAAAAAAGGGGGGTCATTATGGCGACTTACAAAAATGCTGTCTTGACAGTAAGAGAGATCAAAAAAGGAAAGAGGAAGTTAATAACCCACTATAAAGTCGTTGGTTTGTATGATGTTGTAGGTATCGAGATTGGCATGTTTGTGACGAAGCAATCCATCGAATTTTTAAAAGATAAGGGGGATATAGTAATTTCTATCCAAAAATAAACAATAATCTCCAGAACGGTAATCTGGAGATTTTTTTATTTGTAAATAGGGACTTTAGATTTATTTTGCCATATACTTTTTTCTTTCCGTTTCTGTTAATTTTTCAATCGAATAACGCAACATGGTGCGAGGCATTTTTTTGGAGTAAATATCGAGGAATTTTTTGATTTCAAGCTCGTTTTTCTTGCCCATCTCCCGGAGCATCCAGCCGACGGCCTTTTGTATCAAATCTTGTTTGTCGTCCATTAGTAATTTGGCAATTTTTAAAATATCTTTGAAATCATTATTTTTGATGAATGGGTAGGTAGCAAGGACAGTGATGCGTCTTTCCCACAAATCTTTTGATGCTACTAATTTGTAAATTATATTTTTTTCGCCTTGGTGTGTTAGCAAAAAATCTCCAACAATTCGTGGCGTTGACAAATCTACCAGATCCCAGTTGTTGATATATTTTGTATTTTTCAAATACTTCTCAAATATCTTTGCTTTATCGACTTCATTCCCTTTTTGAAACTGAAAAATCAAAATCAGAAGCGCGGTTAGTCGGTGTTCGTGAATGGGGGATTTGAGGAGTTTTAAAACTTCGGACAAGGGTGTATCCTGAAACTCTTTGGCAACCAGTCTTTGATTTGGCACCGTGATGCCAATAAAAATATCCCCCTCGCCATATTGACCAGGTCCAGTTTTGAAAAAACCAGACAAAAGCTTGGCCTTTTCGGGACTCGCGTATTTTTTGAGAGAATTAACTATTTGTTGCATCGTTTTGTTGTTAACACCATCTTATCACAAAATTTGCTTGATGAACAATCAATATTGGTGAAAAAGTGTATTACTAAATATTAGTTGTGCACAGAAAATTCTGATATGTGTGGACAAGATGTAGACAAGCTCGCTGGGGCAGGGAGTCTTGTGTGCGGATTTTTGACCATACTTGTTCACATCTGTGTCTTGAGACAGAAAAATAACTTAATATTAGTAGATAAAGTGGTGGCGAGGCCGGATTGACTTTTGGGTAAAAGTGGTGTATAATACAATCATAAGGGTGAAAAGTGGGGAACAGTGGTGAGACAAAAAAGATCTTCATAAAAATAAAATACAAAAACAAATTAATTTTTAACGAAAAACAAAAATAGCATGGGGATGCTAAAACAAACATAGTTTAAAATTAAGGCGAAGAAGGGAGCTGATTTACTTAAAACTAAATCAGCCTCCTCTTGAATCTTAGTAAAGGTGAATCAAGGCATCCCAAATCTACAAAACCAAAATAAAAATATTTCATCAAAACAAAAACAAATCTAAAAAACAAAAAAACTCAATTGCTAGCCAAGTCATTACACGCTAGCTAAAAAACAAAAAACACAATTAAGGCGAAGAAGGGAGCTGATCCAAGCCTCTAGGCCCGATCAGCCTCCTCTTGAATCTTAGTTGCAATAAAACTATGATTTTAGTTTATTATTTAGAAAAAATTACCCCAATCATCAATTTTATACAAAACTTGATAAGAAACTAAAGCCTAAAAGATGTTTATCGGTGAATACAAACACAACCTAGATACGAAAGGCAGACTGGCAATTCCTGCGAAGTTCCGAGAAAAGTTGAAAGATGGCGCAGTTGTAACTAGAGGCTTGGACAACTGTCTTTTTTTGTATGCGCGAGACCAATGGGAGAAAATTGCGGGTAAACTAGCCAACCTGCCAATCAGTCAGTCAAAAGCGAGGGCATTTTCACGTTTGATGTTGGCTGGAGCTATGGATGTCGAGTGTGATACGCAGGGTAGAATAAATTTGCCAGAATATTTAAGAAAATTTGCGATATTAGACAAAAAAGTAATTGTTGCTGGACTCTTTGATCGTTTG